>CALBOV010000131.1 GCA_937896565.1 uncultured Salinisphaerales bacterium | reverse complement strand
TGCTGTGCTGAAGCATGGCTAGGTGATCACCAACGCCAATCGCCAGTGCGCCGCCGGAGCCGCCCTCGCCGATCACCAGCGACACGACCGGCACGCGCAGCCGCGACAGCACCAGCAGATTGCGGGCGATGGCCTCGCTCTGGTTGCGCTCCTCGGCCCCGATGCCGGGATAAGCCCCGGGTGTGTCGATCAGGGTGATGACCGGCAGCCGAAACCGCTCCGCGGTTTGCAGCAGCCGCAGCGCCTTGCGGTACCCCTCGGGCCGCGGCATGCCGAAGTTGCGGTGCAGCTTTTCCTTGGTGTCACGCCCTTTCTGGTGCCCGATCACCATGACCGGCCGACCTTCGAAGCGGGCGATGCCCGCAACGATCGCCGGATCGTCGGAAAAGCTGCGGTCGCCGTGCAGTTCCTCGAAATCGGTGAACAGCGCGTCGACATAGTTCAGCGTGTATGGCCGCTGCGGATGACGCGCGAGCTGCGCCACCTGCCAGGCCGTGAGATTGGAGAAAATCTGCTTGGTCAGCGTCTGGCTCTTGGACTCCAGACGGCCGATCTCTTCCGTGAGATTCACCGTGGAGCCGTCGGCCACGTTGCGCAGCTCTTCGATCTTCTCGGCGAGCTCCGCGATTGGTTGTTCGAAATCTAGGTATTTGAGATTCATGCCCCCGTATCCCGCGCAGGCCGTTCCTGTTGGCTGTGATGGATGCGCTTCGCGGTCATGCTCAGACCCGCTGATGCGTTCGCGTGCTTTACCGCCGGCCGATGCTCTTCCCTAAGCCGCCGACGTGCTGTCTTGACGATACCGGACCTCGACGCCGTTTTCACCGCACAAGTCGCTCAGGTCGCGAACCAGTTGATGCGAAATGGCCACCTGCCAGTCATCCGCAAAGTTCAGTTCCGCCTGCGCCCTGCCGTTGAGGTAGGCCACACGAATGCGCGCGCCCTCCTCGACCCTGTTTGCTGACAGGCAAGCTTCGAGCCGATCGAACTGCGTCTGTGGACTCGTCTTCCAGGTCAGGCGCAATCCGCGGGCGTAACGACTCAGCGCATCGTCCAGATCCAGCAGCTCTTTCGGATTCATCCGGAAGTCCTCGCTGTAGCTGTCGAAGCTGAGACTGCCCACCGCGACGAGCAGCCGATCCTCATGCAGCAGATGCCGGAACTGCTCGGCCTTCTCCGAGAACAGCGTGCATTCCAGCTGACCGGTGCCGTCATCCAGGCGCACGATGGCGCGACCCGCGCGCTGCATGACGTCGACCACCAGGCCGGCGATGCGGAGCTGTTCGCCACCGCGGCGCCGCGCCTGCGGATCGGCGCGCTCCTTGGCCTCGGCGATGGTGCCGCTGGTCAGGCCCTGCAGCAGCCCGCGATAGCCGTTGATGGGATGCCCGGTGAGATAAAGCCCCAGCGTCTGCTTCTCGCCCTGCAGGCGCTCGCCGTCGTCCCAGTCGCGCAGCACCGGAATCTCGATGGCCGGCACATGGCTCTCCGCCGCGCCGCCACCGCCGAACAAATCGTTCTGACCCGCCTCCAGCGCCGCGTGATGCTGGTCCGCGGCGGCCAGCGCATTCGGCAGTGCGGCCAGCAGGCTGGGCCGGTTTTCGCCCAGCGCATCCAGCGCGCCAGCGCGGATCAGGGCTTCCAGCGTGCGCCGGTTGGCCCGCTTGAGATCGATGCGCACGCAGAAGTCGACCAGATCGGCGAACGGGCCGCCGGCCGCCCGCGCCTCGAGAATGCCCTCGATCGCGCCCTGACCGACACCCTTGACCGCACCCAGGCCATAGCGGATGGAGCAACCGTCCTCGCTGGCGGTGAATTCGTAGTCGGAACCGTTGACGTCCGGCGGCACGACTTCCAGCTCCAGGCGCCGGCATTCGCCGATCAGCGGGACCACCTTCTCGGTGTGGTCCATGTCGGCGGTGAGCACCGCGCACATGAACGCCGCCGGGTAATGCGCCTTGAGGTAGGCGGTCTGGTACGCCAGCAGCGCGTAGGCTACCGAGTGCGACTTGTTGAAACCGTATTTCGCGAACTCGGCGATCAGGTCGAAGATGCGGCCGGCCAGGTCTTCGTCCACGCCGCGCTCGACGGCGCCGGCGACGAAGATGGGCCGGTGATCGGCCATCTTCTTCATGTCCTTCTTGCCCATCGCGCGGCGGAGCTGGTCGGCGGCGCCAAGGCTGTAGCCAGCCAGCTCGCGGGCCACGGCCATGACCTGCTCCTGATAGACAATCACGCCGTAGGTGTCGCGCAGCGAGTTCTCCATCAGCGGGTGCATGTAACGCACCTGCGCCGGATCGTTCTTGCGCGCCACGTAGTCGGCCGCCATGCCGGTTTCCAGCGGGCCGGGCCGGAACAGCGCCACCAGGGCGACGATGTCCTCGAAGCGGTCGGGCTTGAGCTCCTTCATCAGCCGCCGCATGCCGCTGGATTCCAACTGGAACACGGCGGCGGTGTCGCCCGACCGCAGCAGCTCGAAGGTCTTGCCGTCGTCCAACGGCAGCGTGTCCAGATCGATGGTGGTGCCCATCGTCTCCAGCACCTTCACCGCGCGATCGAGAATGGTCAGCGTGCGCAGACCCAGGAAGTCGAACTTGACCAGGCCGGCGGCCTCGACGTCCTTCCAGTCGAACTGGGTCACCGCACCACCGCCACCCGGCTCGGTGAACAGCGGGGTGAAGTCGTCGATCCGGCTGGGCGCGATGACGACGCCACCGGCGTGCTTGCCGACGTTGCGGGCCAGGCCCTCCAGCTTCAGCGCCGTGTCGAGCAGGTACTTGACCTCCTCCTCGTTCTCGCGCCGGGCCTTCAGCTCGTCGGATTCCTCCAGCGCCTTGGACAGCGTCATGTCCACGGCAGCCGGAATCAGCTTGGCGATCCCGTCGACGAAGCCGTAGGGATGGCCCAGCACGCGGCCGACGTCACGCACCACGGCCTTGGCCGCCATGCGGCCGAAGGTGATGATCTGCGAGACCTTCTCGCGGCCGTAGCGCTCGGCCACGTATTCGATGACGCGGTCGCGGCCGTCCATGCAGAAATCGATATCGAAGTCCGGCATGGACACGCGTTCCGGGTTCAGGAATCGCTCGAACAACAGGTTGTAAGGGATTGGATCGACGTTGGTAATTTCCAGCACGTAGGCGACCAGTGAGCCCGCGCCGGAACCACGACCAGGCCCCACCGGCACGTCGTTGCGCTTCGCCCAGCGGATGAAGTCCGCGACGATCAGGAAGTAGCCGGGAAACCCCATCTTGATGATGACGTCGAGCTCGTGCGTCAGCCTGTCCGCGTAGACGGTGCGATCGGGCTTGCCGCCTTCCGCCTCCAGCGTGGCGAGCCGCTGTTCCAGCCCCTCCTCGGCCTCCTTGCGCAGGAAGGACTCGACATCGTGTTCCTCCGGCACCGGGAAATCCGGCAGATAGGACTTGCCCAGCGACAGCGTGACATTGCAGCGCCGCGCGATCTCCACCGCGTTGTCGCAGGCCTCGGGCAGATCGGCGAACAGCTCGCGCATGTCGCCGGCGGACTTGAGCCACTGCTCGCCGGTGACGTCCTTGGTCCGGCGCGGATCGTTGATCACCCGACCCTGACGAATGCACAGACGAACCTCGTGGGTATCGAAATCCTCGTGGTTCAGGAAGCGCACGGCGTTGCCGGCGACGATGCCGAGATCCAGCATCGCGGCCAGATCGACCAGATTGTCGTTGATCGCCGCCTCGTCCGGCGCCTGGATTCGCTCCAGCTCCAGGAACAGTCGGTCACCAAACACGTCGCGCAGCCCGCGGGCGACCTCCAGCGCGCGTTCGCCGTGGCCGGCCGCGATCTCACGGCTGATCAGCCCGCCATGCCCGCCGGACAGCGCAATCAGGCCGTCGGCGTGGTCGGCCAGCCAGTCCGGATGAATCACGGGCGAACCGCGCTCCTGGCCGTGGACATAGCCACGCGAGACCAGCTGCATCAGGTTGCGGTAACCGTTGTTGGTGGCGCAGAGCAGCCGCAGCGCGTTATCCGTTTCCGACACGGGATCGTGCACCACCAGATCACAGCCGAGGATCGGCTTGACCCCGGCCGACTCCGCCGCCGAGACGAACTTCACCGCCGCGAAGAGGTTCATGTGGTCGGTCATCGCCACGGCGGGCATGCCGCGCTGGGCAGCCGCCTTCACCAGCGGCTTGACGCGAACGACGCTGTCCACGAGCGAATACTCGGTGTGGACGCTGAGATGGACGAAACCGGAGGAATCAGACACGAAAGGCCAGCGTGTGTCGGCGAACGATCGGGCCATCATAGTCGCTGAACGTCACCCGCCAAGTCGTCGGCCGGGAATGCCCGCCATGACGATCCGGCGCCGAGACAACCGGGGGGCGTTTGCGCAAATCGGGCGCTGCCGCCACCATCTAGGGCGTCTGATCTCCCTGACTGTGATCCATGCGCCGACTCCTGCTCGCACTGGGCATGCTGCTGCTTGCTCCCCTCTCCCATTCCAACGAAGTCTGGGACCAGTCCACCCTGAACCGGATTCTCCAGCGCGGTGAACTGCGTGTCGGTCTGGAAACCGGCTACATGCCGTTCGAGATGCGCGACAAGACCGGCGACATCATCGGATTCGACGTCGACATCGCCAAGCAGATGGCCCGGGCCATGGGCGTGGAACTCAAGATCGTCAACACGGCGTGGGACGGCATCATTCCTGCTTTGCTGACCGACAAGTTCGACATCGTCATGGCCGGCATGACCATCACGCCGCAACGCAACCTGCAGGTGAATTTCGCCGAGCCTTACATGGTGATCGGCCAATCCGTGCTGATCCGGTCGGGGCTTGAAGGCAAGGTCAGCACCTACCGGGACCTGAACAGCGACGAGTACACCATCGTCACCAAGCTCGGGACGACCGGCGAAATCGCGGCGCGACGCTACCTGTCACGCGCCAAGATTCTCACTTTCGAATCGGAGTCCGAGGCCGCGCTGGAAGTTCGCAATGGCCGGGCGGACGCCTTCGTCTACGACTTTCCGTACAACGCCATCTACCTGGGCGAGAACCCCGAGGGCCTCGCGCACCTGGACGAACCGTTCACCTACGAACCGCTGGGCTGGGCCGTGCGCAAGGGCGACCCCGATTTTCTCAACTGGCTCGACAATTTCCTGCGACAGATCAGAGGTGACGGCACCTACGACGCGCTCTACAAGCGCTGGTTCGAATCCACCCGCTGGATGAAAGACGTCAACTGATGAATTCACGCTGGTTCTGGCACGGCGTGTACGCGCTGGTGCTGCTGGCGCTGGCGCTGGCGATCTACGCGGCCAGTCGCACGGTCGACTACACCTGGCGCTGGGACCGCGTGCCCGACTACATCGTCGCCTACGAGGATGTGGACCTGCGCTCGACGCTCACCGGCATCGTCGAGATCTCCGATGGCCAGGTGGACATCATTGGCACGCAGGACGCGGCCGCGACGGAGACCTTCGGCGACCTGGACGAGGTACTGGTCGAGGACGGCGACTACGTCTTCGATGGCGATGTGATCGGCACCCGCAGCGGCTGGCGGATCGGGCCGCTGACCTGGGGCCTGGTCGTCACGTTGCAGTTGTCGATTCTCGCCCTGCTGTTCGCCGTGCCGATCGGCCTGCTCGCCGGGCTTGGCCGCGTCTCCACCAACCCGGCGGCACGCAATCTCGCCGCGACCTACGTGGAACTGATCCGCGGCACCCCGCTGCTGGTACAGATCTTCATCTTCTACTTCTTCGTCGGCACCGTGCTGAGTCTGTCGCGCATGACCGCCGGGGTCGCCGCGCTGGCCGTCTTCACCGGCGCCTATATCGCCGAGATCGTCCGCGCCGGCATCGAGTCCATTCCCAAGGGCCAGATGGAAGCCGCGCGCAGCCTCGGCATGAGCTACGGCCAGGCCATGCGCCATGTAATCCTGCCGCAGGCGATGCGGCGCACGCTGCCGCCCATGGCCGGTCAGCTGATCAACCTGATCAAGGACTCGTCGCTGGTGTCGGTGATCGCGATCACCGATCTCACCAAGGCAGGCCGCGAGGTCGTGAATTCCACGTTCAGCCCCTTCGAGGTCTGGTTCACCGTCGCGGCGATGTATCTCGTACTCACCGCCGGCCTGTCGCTGCTGATCCGGCGATTCGAGCTGCGCCTGGCGAGGTCGGACGGATGAGCGCAGGCGTGGAAATTCGCAACGTTTCCAAGCAGTTCGGGAACGGTGTCCAGGCACTGGATGATGTATCGCTGTCGGTGGCCGCGGGCGAGGTCCTGTGCATCGTCGGCCCCAGCGGCTCGGGCAAGTCCACCCTGCTGCGCACCGTCAACCGTCTGGAGACCGTGACCGCGGGCGACGTGCTGCTCGATGGCGAGTCGATACACACCGCAGGCCGCCAGCTCAATGCACTGCGGCAGAAAGCCGGAATGGTGTTCCAGCAGTTCAACCTGTTCCCGCATCTGACCGTGCTGGACAACATCACCCTGGCACCGCTCAAGGTGCGCGGCGAATCGATGACCACCGTGAAGCCGCGCGCTCAGTCCCTGCTCGATCGCGTGGGCCTTGGCGATCGCGGCAACAGCTTCCCGTCCCAGCTCTCGGGCGGGCAGCAGCAGCGTGTCGCCATCGCCCGCGCGCTGGCCATGCAGCCCGACGTGATGCTGTTCGACGAACCGACTTCGGCGCTGGACCCCGAAATGGTCGGCGGCGTGCTGGATGTCATGAAGGATCTGGCCAGCGAAGGCATGACCATGCTCGTGGTCACCCACGAAATGGGCTTTGCCCGCGCCGTGGCCGACCGCGTGGTGTTCATGGAATCCGGGCGAATCGAGCACATCGCCGAACCGGAGAACTTCTTCGAACCCGCCAGCGGCTCCCGCCTCGACCTGTTCCTGGGCCAAGTCCTGCGCTGACGCGCCGCTTTGCCTACAATGCGGCCCGCGACGCCCCGGTAGCTCAGTCGGATAGAGCGAGCGCCTCCTAAGCGCTAGGTCGCAGGTTCGATTCCTGCTCGGGGCACCAATTTCCCGCCCGAGACGTGGCTCCGGTCCGGCGAGGCCGCGGCATCACGCGGACCCCGCCGAACCCTCCGCCGATCAGAACCGCAACTGCACGCCGATCGATCCGTTCGGGATGCTGATCTCGCCACCGAAATCGTCCTCGATTTCGTAGGACTGGCCGCCAAGCACGATCGCGACCATCTCGCTCACGCGATAGCCGACCACGAACTCGAACACCGCGCCGTCCGAATCATCGAACTCCACCAGACCAAGTTCGACCTTCCAGAGAAACGGGTTTTCTCCGTTGTCCCTGATCCCGCCAGACACGATCCAGCCGGAATCGTCCGAAGAACCACCGTCCTCGATGTCGAACTCGGCTTCGCCGTATTCGAACGCGCCGTAGATCACGACGGTGTCCAGCATGCCCTGATAGCCCAGACCGAACCGCAGCAGCGTCGTATCGACATCGACGTCATAATCGACCCCGTTCAATTCGATTTCGTCCGCGGTGGTTGAAAGCAGTTCGCCTCGCACGAACACCTGATCGGCAATCAGAAACTCGCCTCGCAGGTCGATGCCCGCACTTTCGAGCTCGATCTCGTCAAAGCTGTCCTCCAGGACGTAGGTGCCGGAGGCCAGACGAAATTCAATGGAATTGTTGCTTTCGGCAAGCGCGGGCGTGGCCGCGAGCAGTGCGAGCGCAGCGGCGGCGAGAGGTTTCATCATGAGTTGGGTTCCCCATCCAAGCTCCGGACTCGATGATCGGCCGCCATGAACCTGCCTGGTTCGATCACCCATCCCGGCCAGAAAGTCAGTGCAAGTACTGCGGCCAGACCATCACTACGGAAAAGACGTCGGAAACAGGACAGACTCTGCCGACAACGACAGATTGTGCGCAGTCAGTGCACGAAGTCCATATCTCTCCGACTACTCAGCCATACGCCAGCAAGAAAACCGATATCGCAATCGCTTGTGGATGGAATCCGCTGAAGCTGTGAACTCCCATGGTGTCGTCATCAATCTGGCCGCCGCCTCCGACAGCAGCACATCGAACCCACGAATCCGACGCACGGAAATGATGGTGCGCCTACGAGGCGAGGAAACAATCGCGCAGCAGACAAATGAAGCAGGGCTGTTCCTGACAATCACCTGCCCTAGCCGATTTCATGCAACACGTGGACGTGGTGAACCAAACCCGAAGTATCGAGATGCGACGCCGCGAGACGCTCAACGGTACCTGTGTCAACTCTGGGCGCGGGCAAGATCAGCGCTGCATCGCGAATCGATACCCATCCATGGAATCCGAGTCGCCGAACCTCATCAAGACGGCTGTCCACACTGGCACCTCCTACTCTGGTGTTCCGCAGAGAAGGTGGACCGAGTCAAAGAGATAATTCATGGCCACGCCCTCGCAGACTCCCCGACTGAGGCTGGCGCAAGTCGGTATCGATTCAAGTGTGTCGATATTGACCATACGAAGGGGAGCGCGGTCGGATACATCGCGAAGTACATCGCAAAGAACGTAGATGGAGCACTCATCGAAGCAGCGCACGCGCGCGACGCGGACGGGCAGACGACAGAGACACCACCGCAAGAGTCCGCGATGCGCATTCAGGGATGGGCTAGTACCTGGGGCATTCGGCAGCTCCAGTTCTTCGGAACTGCGCCCGTCAGCAAGTGGCGCGAAGTTCGGCGCCTTCGTCAAAAGGTCGAAAGCGAAGACATAGAGGCCGCGAGAACCTGCGCAGACCAAGGGAACTGGGCGGAATTCTCCGCAATCGCGCCATCGCTGACTTGCTTTCGTGACCTGGGTTCTCGATCTGAGCCGGATGAAATTCAAACCCTTCGATTGGTGGGTCTGATTGATCGAACGGGCGAGTTGGTTGTCACCCGCCCTGATACCTGGGTTGTTCGTGCGGCGAGCGATAGCTCGACGCCTTGGACTAGTGGAAATAACTATACGTCGACAAGCGTGAAAACCTAAGTCAGATAGATTCTTGAATGCGTTTCAACAGCCTGGTGCTCTCAGATATCGACTGCACAAACGCGTTCTCCAATCCAGCAGATGAGTCCTCAACGTAGTCAGAGCGATAACCGGCGAGCATCGCGCAATACGAAGCGACTGAGTCGCTTAGAATGGATATTTCAGTAAGTAAATCCTCATACTCCTTCGCGTGACCCGCCTTAAGAAGCATTAACGAGTTAATGACCGTCCTTTTCTTTAAATTAAAATCGTTCAACAATTCCCGGCCGCTAGATTCTGCGGAACCATCGACACTCGCTCTATGAAGATTATTGGACTGATCAATAAAAAATAAAAAAAGTGGCTCGATGGCGTAGGGCTTTAGAACACTACGAAACCAAAAATCGTCATTTATTGATACACTGCGCTGCCTTGACTTGTCCCGGCGATCTATAAACTCTCGGTATACGCGGACAGAGAAAGTTAAAAAAGCCAGTGTCACACCAAGCCAGACATACCCAGCAGGCGGTTGCTGGCTCAAAACATTCTCCGCCCAGCCCATGAATGAATTAAATTTGCTCATAGTAGGGGGGAATTCTTGAACTTGGCGTGAGTCATGGCCTGGACGATTTCATCCCTCAAAAAATCCGACCACTGATCACCGGTAGCTAAGAAGTTAAATTTATCAAGAAACTCCGTGATGTTTGTGGCAGCCCTAAGCTCAGGACCCAAAAATCCGAGGATAAAAGAACTATTAATTGCAAGCACATCTTGGGGCACTCGCAATTCTATTGTCAATCCGTCCCTGACGGCCCCCTCTATTCCCGACGCTTTTCTAGATTGTTCACCTTTTTTTCGGCCAATGTAAATCGGCCCGCCAAAATCTGCGAAATCTATCTCGTAAATACCTCGCCCATCTTGATCAGACATTTTTTACGAACCTCGCAGGGAGTGGGAACCTTATACTAATGGCGCAGCCAGGAAATCCCTTTCCGCGCAGGCTGCTGACGTACCGCATGTCTGGCGGATCATCAAGGTCGTTTCGATCATTAAAAGCTATGACCTTTCTTCCTTCGCTCGACATCTTCATTTTGTACCGACCATCGAACAACACTCGTGTATTCCCAGAAACTATCGCCATTTTAGGCTTCCGGGTATCGCTTCCTGCAAACGACTCATGCAGGTCCTGGAAGAACTCAATCAGTTTGACTGTTCCGTGTCCCCGAGTATCTTCTTCAGTATAATTTTTAGAACTAATGTTCCCCTGAAGAGCGCATACGGTAACTAGTCCCTCGTCCGAAATTCCACCTTTACCTGTGTGCTTGTCTAAATACCCCTGAATTTCTCCCCAGGCAAGCTCGGAAGCCCCAATCGCTGAGAAGGTTTCAGCATATGTTAATCCAAAGTTAAGCACTGCAATATCAAACCAGTGGAGACCATCCTCTGTAAGGTCAATATATCCAACAAGAATCCAATCTAGAACACCGGAGTGCTGCTCTACATTATCTAGTATTTCGCCAAGATACGAGATTAGCCTTGCTTTGGCAGCATTCGTCATCTCATGGCTGTGCTCACCAAGCGCTTTTTGGGTATACGCAACGAAGTCGCCGACTGTTTTCTCTTTATAATCGCGAATGTTTATCTTGGGTTGTGCGACATAAGCACGTGAGTCTGATTGAAAGACTCGCACGCGAGATTCATCTTCATCGCTTAACACCTGAGTTCTTATTCCAAGCGCCTTTGTCAAACCGATTGCACGAATCAGCCGACAAGCGTTTGGATCGGCAGGCACTCTGCCTCGGAGCTTCACCCTGCGGCCCGCACGAGTAAATCGTCGGAACATGTCATCAACGACACGGTCAAGCACAACTTCGGCCGCAAGTCCGACGCGTTCTACATGACGATGGTCGATGTAAATGAACTTGATTTTCTGGTGATTCAGAACCGCTGCGGCTCGATGAATTACTTTCAGAGCGGCTTCGGGGTCATCTAGAAAGGAGAATGTCTTCGGCAGGACAATCTTTCTAGTGGTAACAAGCGTTCGTTCTTGTCGCTGCGTTGTGAAGTGATCGATAGTGGACGTCGGC
>CALBOV010000130.1 GCA_937896565.1 uncultured Salinisphaerales bacterium | reverse complement strand
CCCCACCAACACCACCGCCGCCATCATCACGAGGATCTGCTTCATGCACATCAGCCTACGTCACCGCCTAATGTCTGCCTACTGCAAATCGGAAGAGATTTTATAATCGCCCTCAAACGCCTGGCTGTTTTGCGACTCTTGCTGGCTACTTCTTCTTGCCGCGCCAGGCGTCGAAACCATCGGGGCGCACGAAGCCGATCTGCCAGTTGTCTTTGGTGAAACTGTTAACGGAAAACTTCATGCCGGTTCCCTCGAAGGTGACGTGCTGGGGCGGTTGAAACTGAAACGCCAGATTCCATTTGCCGCCGGGGAACTCCAGTTCAGCTGCCGTGACCTTCAGCTTTGTGCCGGGCCGGACGTCGGATTCTTTCCCTTTTTCATCCACGCCGACAATCCGCTTCCAGCGCGGCGGACCACCGGGCGATTTCCAGCGGCCGGGAATCTCGAAATGCGCTCGTTCAAACTTGGTCCACTCCGGGATCATTCGAACTGACATCCGGCCACCGTAGAAAAATGCCTGCCAGCGGCACTTATGTGAAGCGTTCCCAATGATATTGGCGGGTGCTTCAATCGGCCACGTGTAACTTTGTTTCTGCTTTTCGAACAGAAGGGGCGTCTCCCCGTCGGATATCGTAAACAGCGGCGAACCATCGAGTCGCACCGTGCCGTCGTCGTCGGCGAGATGGGAGCACAGACCATTATACATGGCAAACCGCGCGGTCAACTTGGGCGAGTGAAGCACGTAGTTGGCCTGCCGATTGGCGTACTCTTTGACCAAGGTCGGTCCGGCGTACACAACCAATGGCTGGTCGGCCGAGCGTGTTGGAGCTAAGTCGTCGGTTGCCCAGAATACCCGGTAAGTCAGCGTCTGTTTCCCCTTCGCCGGATCGCCCGTCTGGACTGTGAAAGGCAAGGCTGCCGTTTCGCCGGGCGTGACTGATTTGAACTCAAGCCGTGCCGGCGTGATCTCGACACCCGCCGGGGTGGAGAACTCAACATGACCGGAAAGAGGCTTTCCTGTTGTGTTCTTGATTTCGAGAGCCGCATCGCGACGGCCCCGAGCGAACATATGTAGTGGACCGCTCGGAGCTATTGTCGCGGGGAATGGACACTCTCCTACTACTGCAACCGTCGGAATGTCTGCGGGCGGCGGTTCACCGAAGAGCAGGTCGTTGCCCTTGCGCGTCGTCTTTGCCTGTTTGCCGTTGAGGGTGAAGCGTCCCGCACGAATTGGCAGCTGGAAACCGCTCCAGTCGCCGCGTCCAATGACCTCGCCGGACTTCTTAACTCGCAAGTAACCGTAGTCCGTTATCGAAGCAAACTGGTCATTGGCAATGACAAAGTGCAGCGGCTTGGGCACGGTTTGGTCGGCTCCGAAACGCACGGCTACATAGTCGGTGAAGTCGGCCGCATCGACTCGAACCAGCACGCCGTCGGGTCGCTGGGCAAGCTTCGTGACACCGGTGATTCGCGGCTTCTGACCGGCACGGGTCGGTTCGTGCGTGGTGATGAAGGCGGTCTGTCGGATGCCGCTGCGACGCGTGGCCAGCATCGTCAGGTGGGAGAGCTTCGACCTTCGCTCCTCCACGAGCTTCGCAAGCTCGTCCCCCCAGCGGCCGAGCGTGACCTGCGTATCCGGCTCCGCGGCCATATGCAGGCGGAGGCGTGCCGGCGTTTCGTCCTTCAACACAAAATCAACAGACCACGCGTCGGATTCCTTTGCAGTACGTTGATCGTCGACGAGCCAGTAGCGGCGTTTCATCGTATCAGAGGGACGAAACGCTCTGGGTCGCGCAGGCTCGGCTTGGCCAAAGCTGTGCAGCAGGTAGTCGTAGGTGTGCGGGATCCTGCTCGACGCATGGAAGACATCCAGCAGGTACTCGGGTGCAAGGAAGAGAGCCCGCGTCTGGTCGACGCCCTCAAACACACCACTCGCCGATGTTGCTAGGAACTTAACGTCCGGGTTGAAGTCGTGTCGCAGACCATTGGGCTCGGCGTTCCGTGTGTCCTGCTCGTCAACCAGGAGCGTGTTATGCGCCACGCTGTTCATCGTCCAGCCGATGTGAGGTTTCTCGTATTGGAGGGCGTTGTAGTCGGGGTAGAAGAGTCGTCCGGCTCCGTGCAGCGTCAGGCTAAACTTGTCGCGATGGTCATGGCCGTAGCCCTGCCCCATGAGCTGAAAGACGGCAATCGCATCGCCGCTGGTCCAGTAACTGGGCGACTCGTCGGATCTCAGCATCGCCAGCCCGTAACTTGGCCAGACCTTTGACGGAGCGGCCGGCAGCGGCACCGACTTTGATGGAAGCGGCCGCCTGTTCAGCAGGTTCGACTTGTATTCAGGAAGTAACGCGAGGAAAGCCGCGTAGCGTGAATCGCCCGAAACGTTGTACGCGTCGGCCAGCCCATTATGGACCAGCGGACCCTTGCCTTTATTTGGGCCGGGATAAATCAGAAACAGATCACGGCCTCCGCTGGTTGACCCATCGCCGTAGCTTGCGACCCGGATGCGCCGCGTAATCCCAACCTTTTCCATTGGGTAGGCCGTGTCGATGTAGTAGTCCATCAACCCCCGGGGGCTGCCGCCGTCGGGCATCTCGCGTCTGAACCAATCCTGGCCATCCACGAGTCCGAGATAGCGAGACATCTGCGCGGAGAGGATCAGGCCCTGGTGATCGATCGGATAGATCGGGGCCTCGTGCCACGGGCCACCGTCACGTAGCATGTGATTGAGCACGGTAAAGTAACCGCCAAGGTGTGGACCATGCGGTTTGGTTCGGCGGAATCCCCATTCCAGGCACTCCCGATCGCGTGTCACCAGTCCCGTCAGCGCGACGGCGAAGGTCGGCTTGAAGACAAGGTTCGGCGTGTGCCACCAGGCATCCATCGCCTTCATGCGATAGCGAGCATTGACTAATAGCCCGTCGCGAATGGTGCGGCGGTCGCCGGCGGACAGTGCATCATGAAGATAGTCGAAGGCGATGATTTTTTCCGCTCCGATTTTGTAAAAAATATCTCCCATCCACGGTCTTCCGCCCGCGAAGAATTTGGGATCATCGAGTTTGGCTTTGAAGCCCTTGACGCGTTGAGGTGAAAGCATCTTGAGTAGCCATTTGGTCGCAGCGGGAACAAACTTGGCGTCGCGTTCGAGCGCGAAGAGGAATGCCGCCGCATAGCCGTCGCCGCCATCCGCTTTTTTCTTT
>CALBOV010000129.1 GCA_937896565.1 uncultured Salinisphaerales bacterium | reverse complement strand
TGTCGATCTCCCCATCCAGCAGCTTGCGCTCGATGGTGTCGGTGTTCTCCACCGCCAGCGACAGCTCCACACCCGGGTTTTCCGGCCGGTAGGCGGCCAGCGCCCTGGGCAGCATGTAGGCGGCGATGGTGCGGCTGGAACCGATGGCGAGGCGTCCCTGCCGGCGGTGGCGCATGTCATCCAGCGCCTGCTCGGCCTGCGCCTCGACGGAGAACAGCCGCTCCGCGTAGTCCTGGAGCACGCGACCGGGCGCGGTGAGCCGCACTCCTCGCGGCAGGCGGTCGAACAGCTGGACGCCCTGACGCTGTTCGAACTCGGCGAGCTGACGCGATACCGCCGACTGGGAGATTCCCAGTTGCGTCGCCCCGCCGGTGACGCTGCCGGCCCGGGCGACCGCCCGGAAGATGGCCAGATGATTCAGGTTCACGTGAGCGACAAAGCTTTTATTTTCTGCATGGCACGTATCTTATTTATCTATTTTTAGAATGTCTCGAATCCGCCTAAACTTGCGCCTCCCCACCCATTAGCGGACAGCACACGCATGAGCGATCAGAAGGCGACCAACATCACCTGGCACGACGGCGACGTCACCCGGGGCGACCGCAACAAGCTCCTCGGCCAGAAAGGCGCGACGATCTGGTTCACCGGCCTGTCCGGTTCCGGCAAGAGCACCGTCGCCGTTGCGCTGGAGAAGGCGCTGTTCGCGCAGGGCCGCCTGGTCTACCGCCTGGATGGCGACAACGTGCGCCACGGCATCAACAAGAACCTCGGCTTTTCCGCCGAGGACCGCGCCGAGAACATCCGCCGCATCGGCGAGGTCGCCAAGCTGTTTGTCGATTCCGGCGTGCTGGCGCTGTCCAGCTTCGTCAGCCCGTACCGCGCCGACCGCGACCTCGTCCGCGAAATGCACGAATCCGACGACATGGATTTCATCGAGATCTACGTCAACGTGCCGCTGGAAGTCGCCGAGGAGCGCGACCCCAAGGGGCTTTACAAGAAGGCCCGCGCCGGCGAGATCCCGAACTTCACCGGCATCAGCGATCCCTACGAGGCTCCCGAGAAACCGGAGCTGGTGCTGAACAGCCACGAGATGAGCCTGGAAGAGGAAGTCATCGCCGTGCTGGACCTGCTCAAGGCGCGCGGCGTGCTGCCAGCCTGATCGGCCCTTCCCGCCACTCCGAATTCACCGAATCCAACAAGGACGACACCGATGATCAAACCTCACGGTTCCGACACGCTGAACCCGCTTTACGTTGAAGACGATGCGGCCCGCGCCGCGCTGCTGGCCGAGGCCGAAACCCTGCCCAGCCTGCTGCTGAACTCCGCCGCAGCCGCCAACGCGGTGATGCTGGCCGGTGGTTACTTCAACCCGCTGACGGGCTACATGAACAAGGCCGATGCCCTGTCCGTCGCCAAGGACATGAAAACCGCAGACGGCCTGTTCTGGCCGGTGCCGATCGTCAACCTGAGCCAGGCCACCGACGTGCAAACCGGCAAGCTGGCGCTGCGCGACCCCAACGTCGAAGGAAATCCCATCCTGGCGGTCATGGACGTGCAGGCCATCGAGACCGTCTCCGATGACGAACTCAAGGCCATGGCCGAGGAAATCTTCGGCACGCTGGACGGCGACCACCCGGGCGTCTCCACCTTCCTGAGCCTGGGCAACACCCTGCTCTCCGGCCCGATCCAGGTGCTGAACTTCAGCTACTTCGCCGCCGATTTCCCGGACACCTTCCGCACCGCCGTTCAGATCCGCAACGAGATCGCCGAGCGCGGCTGGAACAAGGTCGTGGCCTTCCAGACCCGCAACCCCATGCACCGCGCCCACGAGGAGCTTTGCCGCATGGCGCAGGAACGCCTGGGCGCCGATGGCATCGTCATCCACATGCTGCTGGGCAAGCTCAAGAAGGGCGACATCCCGGCTGATGTGCGCGACAACTGCATCCGCACCATGGTCGACCAGTACTTCCCGCCGAACACGGTGATGATTACCGGCTACGGCTTCGACATGCTCTACGCCGGCCCGCGCGAGGCCGTACTGCACGCCGTGTTCCGCCAGAACATGGGCGCCAACTACCTGATCGTCGGCCGCGACCACGCCGGTGTCGGCGACTACTACGGCGCCTTCGATGCCCAGACCATCTTCCAGGACAAGGTCCCGGCCGGCGCGCTGGAAATCGAGATCTTCGAAGCCGACCACACCGCCTACTCCAAGAAGCTGGACAAGGTCGTGATGATGCGCGAGGCCCCGGACCACTCGAAGGAAGACTTCGTGCTGCTGTCCGGCACCAAGGTTCGCGAGATGCTCGGCAAGGGCATGGCGCCGCCGCCGGAATTCTCGCGTCCGGAAGTGGCCAAAGTATTGATGGACTACTATCAGAGCATCCAGTAAATGGCTGATTTTGATGCCTTCAACGGCGATGCCGATGGTGTCTGCGCGCTCGTCCAGCTGCGGCTGGCCGAGCCGCGTGAATCCACGCTGATCACCGGCGTCAAGCGCGACATCGGCCTGGCGAAACGCATCGAGGCCGGCGCGGGCGACCGGGTCACCGTGCTCGACGTATCGCTGGACAAGAACCGCGACGACATCCAGCGCATTCTCGATGCGGGCGCCACGGTGCATTACGTGGATCACCACTACGCTGGTGAGATTCCGGACAGCCCGAAGCTGACCGCGCACATCAACACCGCATCGGACGTCTGCACCAGCCTGCTGGTCAACGGCGAGCTGAAGAACCAGTTCATCGAGTGGGCGCTGGTCGGCGCCTTCGGGGACAACCTGTCGGTGAGCGCACGCACGCTGGCGAAGCAGACCGAACTGAGCGATGAGGAACTCGAACAGCTCGAAGAGCTCGGCATCGCGATGAACTACAACGGTTACGGTTCCAGTCTCGACGACCTGCACTTCACGCCGGAGGCGTTGTATCGCGAGGCCGTGCAGCATCGCTCGCCGCTGACCTTTCTGGCGGACGCACCGGAAACCTCGCAGACACTGATCGCCGGCTACAAGGCCGACATGGCCAGCGCCGAATCGACGCCGCTGGAGCCGGTGTCCAACGACGATGCCGCCTTCCTGATCCTGCCCAACGAACCCTGGGCACGGCGCGTGTCCGGCGTGTTCGGCAACTCGCTCGCCAATGCCTCGCCGGACCGGGCCCACGCGGTGCTGACCGAAAAGGCCAACGGCAACTACCTGATCAGCGTGCGCGCACCGCTGAACCGCAAGTCCGGCGCCGACGAGCTGTGCCGGCAATTCCCGACCGGTGGTGGTCGAGCCGCCGCGGCCGGCATCAACGACCTGCCCGCCGAGCAGTTCGGCGTGTTCGTCGATGCGATGAAGGCACAGTTCGCGACCTGACCGCCAAGGGCCAATGCGTCGGGGGCGTAGATCGTGATAGGTCTACGCCCCTGCTCACTACCGAGGCTCGCATGACGCACTGGACCGAATCGGACATCCCATCACTGGCCGGCAAGACGGCCGTCGTCACCGGCGCCAACAGCGGCCTCGGCTATTACACGCCCCGCGCCCTCGCGGCGGCGGGCGCCCGCGTCATCATGGCCTGTCGCAGCGAATCCAAGGCCGGCCAGGCAATGGATGCGCTGCGCTCCGAACTGACCGAACCGGCCATCGAGTTCGCGCCGCTGGATCTGGCCAGCCTGGACTCGGTGCGCGGCTTCGCGACCGGCCTCGGCGACACCACGATCGACCTGCTGATCAACAACGCCGGCGTCATGGCCGTGCCCTACTCGAAGACGGCCGATGGCTTCGAGATGCAGTTCGGCACCAACCATCTCGGCCACTTCGCGCTGACCGGGCTGCTACTGAACCAGATCAACGACGGAGGTCGCATCGTCTGCCTCGCCAGCATGGCCCATCGCTGGACACCGGGGATCAACTTCGATGATCTGGCCTGGGAAAAGCGACGCTACAAGCGCTGGCAGGCCTATGGCGACAGCAAACTCGCCAACCTGACGTTCATGTTCGAGCTGTCGCGGCGAATGATCGCGGCAAGACGCAACATCCTCGTCGCCGGTGCACACCCCGGCTACGCGTCGACCAACCTGCAATTCGTCGCCGCCGAACAGCGCAAGTCGCTGATCGAAAAGCTGGTCATGCGCATCGGCAACACCGTGATCGGCCAGCCGGCGAAGATGGGCGCCCTGTCCACGCTTTACGCCGCAACCGCCGATGTGGTCGCCAGCGGTGACTACATCGGCCCCGGCGGCTTCCAGCAGATGCGTGGCTATCCGACCAAGGTCGGCTGCCGCAAGCAGGCCCGCGACCCGATCATTGGTGAGCGGCTGTGGAGCGTATCGGAGTCGCTGACCGGAGTGCGGACGCTGTCGGACTGAGCAATTCCGACACGGCGCGGTCCAATCGGGACATGCGCCGGTCTCTGCTTCTACTGCTGCTCGCGCTCTGTGCCGTCCTGGCCTGGCGATCCGGCCTGCGGCTCCCGGACCGTCACCTGCCCTGGACGCCGCTGTCGCCCGCCACGGCGCCCAACTGGCTGACCGGGTACAAACTCGGGCGGTTCGACGATGATCCGCAAGCCTGTCTCCGCTTCCTGCGGCAAACCGCGTTGCGCTTCGAACCGCTGGAGGACCGGTCCACCGGAGACGGTTGCGGGTTCTTCGACGCCGTGCGGATTGATGGCGGCCCGGTGGCCTACACGGCCCCGTTCAGCACGACTTGCCGCCTGGCGGCGTCCATCGCCCTGTGGCAGCGCCACGTGGTCCAGCCGGCTGCACGCAACACCCTGAGTGCAGAGGTGCGCCGCATCGACCACTACGGCTCCTATGCCTGCCGCAACATCGATAACCGGGCCACCGGTCGCCGCAGCGAACACGCGCTGGCCAATGCCTGGGACGTCGCCGGCTTTCGCCTGGACAACGGAGACCGGATCACCGTCGCCTCGCACTGGGTCGGTGACGAAGCCGGAGCCCGCTTTCTCGGACAGGTGCACGACGGCGCCTGCGACCTGTTCTCGACGACGCTGGGGCCGGCGCACAACGAGGCCCACGCCGATCATTTTCATCTCGACGCCCGCGGCGGTTTTCCGGTTTGTCGCTGAGGACGAACCACGTCGCGCCCGCGGCGCGGTCATGGGGTATTGCGCGAAGACGCAGGACACGCGACTCCAGCTCGACCCAGAACCAATGCGCGGCGTCGAACTTGATCGGTCACCGGTCGTGGAGACCGGAAAGTCCTACTGGCCCGGCGCGGCCGGAATGTGGATTCTGACCCGCAGCCCTCCGTTGGCGCGATTGGACAGCTGCAGACGCCCTCCATGAGCCTCGACAATCTCGCGTGTCAGCGCCAGACCCAGCCCGGTCCCGCTCCGCTTGGTGGAGTAGAACGGCAACAGGGCATTGGCGAGTACCGTCTCGTTCATGCCACTCCCCCGGTCCGAAATATCGATGCAGACGTCCTTCCCCGCCCGCGTCACCTGAAGTTCCACCGCCTCGGCCGGACTGCCTGCCTCGTGAGCGTTTTTCAGCAGGTTGATCAGCACCTGTTCGATCTGCGCACGATCCAGCCAGGCGGGTGTGTCAGGCAGCTTGCCGGCCACGCGGAACTCCACATGCCCGGCCAGCGACTGCACGAGATCGTCCCACTCCACCCGCTCGACCCGAGGCGTCGGCAGTTTGGCGAAACGTGCGTATCCGGCGATGAATTCGTGCAGATGACGGGCACGTTCGCCAATGGCCGCGAAGACCCCGGACAATGACTCGGTGTTTCCGCGCCGGACCAGCTCGCCGCCCGAATGCGCCATGGATGAAATCGGCGCCAGCGAATTGTTGAGCTCGTGGCTGAGCACCCGGATCACCTTCTTCCACGTCGCGACTTCCTGGCGCGACAGCTCACGTGTCATCCGCCGGAACAGGTACAGGCGATGCGGACGGCCCTGCAGACGGAACCCTCTCTGCGAGATGTGGAATGTCTCCTCGCCGCCCTCCATGTCCAGGCTGAACAGGCTGTCCTCGCCCGCCGCGACTGCTTCGCCCACGACGTCCGGCAGCGCCGAGAGCACTTGCTGGAAATCGAGTCCGCCCAGACTCTTGCCGTCGTTGAACAACTGCCGGGCCGCCATGTTGGCGTAGGCCACGCGGCCCGACGTGTCGCTGAGCACGAGAGCCACGGGCGTGTTCTGCACGACCGTGTCCAGCAGCAATTCGCGCTGGACAAGATGCTGGCGCTGCTCGCGCAGCGTCCGGCCCAGTTCGTTGTGGAGTGAGACCAGCTCGGACAGCTCGTCGCCGCCGCTTTCGGTGGTGGAAATGCTGAAATCACCGTCGCGGTAACTGGCGACCGCACCCTGCAATGCGCGGATGAGTCGCCGCACCCGCCCGATGGCCTGCCGCGCGAGAATCGCCCCCAGCACCATCCCGGCAACGACGCCGACCAGCAGCGTCAGCCCGGCATCCCCGAACTGGCGCACCCCGACGATGCCGCCGAGAGCGCCCGCGAGGAACACCGCGCACAGCAGAACGGCCAGCTTGCCCTCCAGGGACAGAACGCGCGTCTTCATCGGTCGGGCTCGGTGAGAATCGGGATCTAGTCCGGGGCCAGACCGAAGCGGTCCATGCGGCGGTAAAGCGCCTGCCGGGACAAACCCAGCGAGCGCGCCGCGCGACTCACGGTGCCTCCCGCCGCGTCCAGCGCGGCCTGGATGGCCTCGCGATCGGGCTCGTCGAGATTGCGGGCGGCGGGCTGGACGTTCACGGGCAGATTCAGATCCTCCGGACGGACCACGCCATCCTGACACAGCAACCGCGCCCGCTCGATGGCGTTGCGCAGTTCGCGGACATTGCCCGGCCAGCGATGCCGGACCAGGGCGTCCCTCGCCTCGTCGGACAGAATCGCCTCGTCGCCGAGAAAATGTTCGGCCAATGGCACGATGTCATCGCGTCGGTCGGCAAGCGGCGGCAGACGGATCTCGACGACGTTGAGCCGGTAATAGAGATCCTCCCGGAAGCTGCCGTCGGCGATCATCGCCGACAGGTCGGCGTTGGTCGCGCTGAGCACCCGCACCTTCACCGACTGGGTGCGTGACGCCCCAAGACGTTCGAACTTCCCGGTCTCCAGGACCCGCAGCAGCTTCACCTGACCGGACAGTGGCAGGTTGCCAATCTCGTCGAGGAACAGGGTGCCGCCGTCGGCCACCTCGAATCGTCCCGGACGCGCGCGATTGGCCCCGGTGTAGGCCCCGGCCTCGGCCCCGAACAATTCCGCCTCGATCAGCTCGGAAGGCAGCGCCCCGCAGTTGACGGTGATGAACGGCCCGTCGCGCACCGGCGAGTTGGCGTGGACAATATCGGCGATGCGTTCCTTGCCGGCGCCATTGGGCCCGGTGATCAGCACCGGCAGCGCCGCCCGCGCAACCTGGCAGGCCAGCTCGACCACCCGCTCCGTGGACTCCGAGGCATAGACAATGCC
Organism: uncultured Salinisphaerales bacterium; assembly: GCA_937896565.1. Taxonomy (GTDB): domain Bacteria; phylum Pseudomonadota; class Gammaproteobacteria; order Nevskiales; family OUC007; genus Abyssibacter. Next base: position 3,310 of record CALBOV010000129.1, on the reverse strand, counting down.
GCGCAGGTCATAACGCGATTCCAGCGAGGCCCGTCGCTCCCGGCGCTCCCGGCGATAGCGGGAAACCTCCTGTGCGTTCTCCGACAGCTCGAGCAGGTTCTCCACCGTGGTCGCCAGCTTGGCGTCATCCCAGGGCTTGGCGACGTAGTCGGCGGCGCCGGCCTTGACCAGTTCCACCGCGGATTCCAGATGCGTCCAGGCCGTGAGCAGGATGATGGGCAGATCGGGATGGCGCTGACGGATTACACGGAACAGCGCCACGCCCTCCTCGCCTGAGGTCGTGTCCTCGGTGAAATTCATGTCCTGGATCACCAGGTCGACGCTGGCCCGCGCCAGTTCGGCGAGGCCCTCGTCCGGCGAATGCGCGGTGATCGCACGAATGTCGCGCAGCGACAGCAGCAGCTTCAGCGCCTCGCAGACACCCGGATTGTCGTCAATGATCAGTACGGTGGACATTGGTCTCTTGAGCTTGCGCGCCGGATGGCGCCGGAAAGCCTGCCATCGATCGCGGTTCTATGCCCGTGTCGCCAGCGCCGGCGGCACCCGCATCGCCCGCAGCGCCGGCTGCAACACCGATAACTGACCCAGCACCCAGAGGCTTACCGCCGCCACCGGCAGGTAGTAAAGCGGCAGGCGCTCCAGCTCGTAGTGCTGCATCAGCCAGGCGTTGACTCCGTAGGCGGAGAACATGCCCGCGGCGACACCGGCGGTGACGATCAGGAAGTTCTCGAGCTGGAAGTACCGCAGGATCGCGCCTCGCGTCGCGCCCAGCGCCCGCCGGACACCAATCTGCCGCCGCCGCCGCTGCACCCAGAAACTCGCCAGCCCGACGATGCCCAGCGCGGTGACGATCAACAGCGCGACGATGACCCCGATCAGCAGCATCGCCATCACGCGGTCACCGCGGAAGAAGCGCTCGCGCATCTCGACGAAGGTGCTCGCATGGAGGATCAGGCGCCCCGGGTGGACATCGCGCAGGGCCACCTCCGCCTGCTTGAGCACGGCATCGGGTTCGGCGCCACGCACCCGGAGCAGGTATTCCAGACCCGGCGCATGGCGCACCGGATAAATCACGCTCATGGGCGCATCGCCCGGATCACCGAACGACGGTCGGATCAATGTGTCGACGATGCCGATCACGCGAATGGGATCGGTATCGGTGTAAAACGCCTTGCCCAGCGCCGGCTCGCCCGGCCACAGGCGGTCGGCCAGAGCCTGGGTGATGATCGCCATGCCAACGAAGGTTTCGTCGGTGCTGAACAAATCCTGGAAGTTGATGTACTCCTCCGGCTGAAAATCGCGCCCGGCGACGAGCTTCAAGCCCAGCGTTTTCACCAGATTGCCGTTGTCGAAATAATTGGTCGCGCCGACCACCGGCGGCGCCCCGCGCTCCACGGCGACGCCGGAGTTCCAGGAGGAATTCCCGAACGGAACCTGCTGGACCGCCGCAACGTCGACTACTCCCGGCACGGCTTGCAGCGCGGCCAGGTCTTCCGCCGTGCGTAGCGGTTTGTCGACCGGGTCATCCAGCGTGGCCGTACGAATCCGCAGCAACTCGGTTTCGGCGATGCCGCTATCGATCTGCATGCGGTCCATGCGCGCGACGATCACGAACAGGGTGTTGCAGATGATGGCGCAGGCCAGTGCAATTTCGAACGCGATGAGAATCGCCGCGGTCTTCTGGCGACGCAGGGATTTCAGGATCGGTTGAATCTCCATGACGCAGTTCCTTATTCGGTCTTGAGTTGAAGCGCCGGCGCAATCCGGCAGGCCTGCCACGCGGGTAGCAACCCGGCGATCAGGCTGGCGGCCAGCGACAAGCCAACGGCCATCAGAAACATCGAGAGATCCAGCCGCGCGAACCCGGCATAGTCCACCGGCTGCATGCGAACCGCCGCCAGCCCGACCAGGCTGAGCAACAGGCCAACCACGGCACCGCCGACTCCGATCATCCCGGCCTCCAGCAGGTACTGGGTGAACACCGAACGCCGCGTGGCGCCCAGCGCACGCCGCACGCCGATATCGCCCTCGCGCCGCAGGAACTTGGCGAGCATCAGGCCGATGGTGTTGACGATGCACACGACCAGGAACCCGAACGCGATCCAGACCTGCAGCTGCACGTCATCAGGCACGACCCGCTTGTAGTCCAGCCATTCCATGACGCTGTGCAGGCGTCCGTTGAACGACCGCTCGAAGCGACCGATCTCCCGTTGATGCTCGCTGTAGTTCGCCAGGTAGCGCTCGTAGTCGGCCCGGGCATCCGGTGATTCGAGCTCGACCCAGTACTGCAACCACATGCAGGTGCCGGAGCGCTGCTGCTCCTCGGGTGACATGCGCTCGCTGCCGAAGCAGGACATGTCGCCATTGCGTCCCATGTCCAGATCGATCGAGGTTTCCAGTGGCAGAAACGCCTCCTCGGAATCCGCGTAGGCTCCCGTGGTCAGATCATAGAAATGCGGGTTCGGACGCCACTCGTCGATGACACCGATCACGCGGAAGCGGTGGGAACTGAGCCGGATTTCACGCCCGACGCTGTTCTCCCCGCCAAACAGACGCTGGTTCAGACGCCGTGACAGCACCACGACGCGTTCGCGGGCCTCGTCCTGCTCGGCGGTCCAGCCGCTGCCATGGAGAAACGGAATGTCGAACAGCCCGAAGATATCCGCTGTGGAGTAGCGCAACTCGACCACATAGGGATCCACCCCGGCCTGATCCGGCACCAGCACCGCCCCGCCGCCGCTCATTGCCGCCTGACGCTTGCCGCGGGCATCCCGCAGCAGGTTCATCGCGTCCACGTAAGTAAGCTGGTCGGGCGGCTGGTCGCCGGGCTGGTAGTGGGTGGCATCCTCGGGATCGACCTGGGGATAGAACAGCACGTCACTCTTGGACGGCAACGGATCGCCGGAGAGCACGTGCAGCACGGTAATGGTGGTGACGCTGGCGCCGATGCCGATGCCAATCGCCAGCACCATCAGGCCGGTCAGCACCGGATTGCGGCGCAGGCCGCGCACGGCCAGCCACGCGTAGTAGCGGAACATGGCGTCAGCCTCCGGCCACGGCGGTGAACCGCGGCTCGGCGGCATCGATGTCCACCACCTGACCGTCGACGATGTGGACATTGCGCTGGGTCCGCGCCGCCAGCTCCGGATCATGCGTGACCATGACGATGGTGGCGCCATCGCGATGGACCTCCTCGATCAGCTCCATCACCGCGCGGGCCATCTGCGTGTCCAGGTTGCCGGTGGGTTCGTCCGCCAGCAGCAGCTTTGGCCGCCCCGCCAGAGCCCGTGCAATCGCAACGCGCTGCTGC
>CALBOV010000128.1 GCA_937896565.1 uncultured Salinisphaerales bacterium | reverse complement strand
TTAGCTGCTTCGAGGAAGTTGGTGTGACTTGGCCGGAATTCTGCCGTGGATGGAAATTTTATGAACATGAACAGAGGTTTGCCGCAGCGTCGTCGACCTGGACCATAAGCTACATCTCCGTTCTTCACGTACGTTGAAGTTTCTGATGCCTCCCTAGGGCATTTCATAAACTGTCGCTGGATGATGCGTTGGAATTCCGACTTCCGAATTTCCGCAAACGTCGTTTGGCCTGATTGATAGGCATGAACCCGGAAGGTTAGCTACTGGCCGCTTGCTACCCTTCAGCAACGCTCAGTTTTCGTAGCTCGCACGGAAAAACCTGTCCTGTCAGCTGGTTGCTGAAAGCCAGCATGGAGAGTTCCCAGTCTGCGATTCACCATGCGAGCTGAGCCGGATCGAGTTTACTGGGTACCGCCCGTCTTTTCGATTTGACCAACCCTAATCCGCTGGCCAACTCATCGGCTGGCGTGCTCACCCGTCTAATCTAAGCTTGATCACCAACAACCTTGAAGGTCACCCCTGATCCCGGCCGGATACCCAGTTGCTGCCGTACTTCCTCGGGGATCGTGACCCGACCGCTGCTCGTCACAAATGACTGCTTCATGGCTCCCGCACAAAGTAGAACGTTTGGTAAGTTTCGTGCGCTGAACCAAAGCCGACTTCCAGCGAACTAGACCCCGTGAATTCCGGCATGTAGTAGCCAGCAGACAGGTGTCGGCAAACCCATCACAATCGATACGCTTGCTTCACTTCATGTGTTGTCGGCCACGCTCTAGAAGTTAATCGAAATAACCATTTCGATTTTATTGACGCAGCTGCTAGCGCGCCATATTATCGAAACCAACATTTCGATTTTTTCGCATCATGAACATCCCGATCACGAATCCGACTGAACTGGGCGAACTGATCCGAGCGGTGCGCAAGACGCAGCGCGTGCGCATGGACGACATCCCAGGCATGAGCCACGTGTTTGTTCGCGATGTGGAACGCGGCAAGCCGACGGCGCAGATTGGGCTGGTGATGGCGTTGCTGGATGAGCTGGGTATTCGACTGGTGGCGGATGTCCCCGATGAAGCGGTGTCCAGATTGGATGACAAACCTCTGGGCGAGGAATCGACGCCCCCCAATCAGGAACGATAAGTCGTGCGTGTCTTGCAGGCTTTCGTGAATGCGGAGCATGTCGGCACGCTGCGCGAGCAGGACGATATCTGGGAGTTCGAGTATGCGCCGACCTGGATGTCGGCGCGGGGCGCCTTCGACCTGTCACCGGCGCTCCCTCGCAATGTTGGCCTGCACCGTGATGGCAGCACGCAGCGTCCGGTCCAGTGGTTTTTCGACAATCTGCTGCCGGAAGAGCAGATGCGAACGGTGCTGGCGAAAGAGGCCTCGCGCTCGACGGACGACGCGTTCGGCCTGCTGGAGCATTACGGCGCGGAATCTGCTGGTGCGCTGACGCTGCTGCCCGATGGCACGCCCCCGGATCAGCAGCACGATCTTCGGCCTTTGCCGTTCGATGAACTCAGCGAGCGCATCCGCCGCCTGCCGGATATTCCGATCAGTCGTGGCTCACTGAAGAAGATGTCGGTGGCCGGCGCCCAGCACAAGCTGCTGGTGGTCTTCGACGGCACAACGCTCTACGAGCCGGCGTCGCAGGGAACGGTGTCCACGCACATTCTCAAGCCCCAGCATCCTGGCGCCGACTACCCCGGAAGCGTGGCCAACGAGTACTTCACCATGCGGCTGGCGAACCGGGCGGGGCTCGCCGTGCCAGAGGTGTTTCTGCTGCATGTTCCGGAGCCGGTTTATCTGATCAAGCGGTTTGATCGCGACGGGCAGAATCGCCTGCACGCCATCGATGCCTGCCAGCTTCTGAACAAGTCCCGAACATTCAAATACAGTTCGGCGAATCTGGATTCACTATCCGACCTCATCGGCCGAACCCGGGCCCGCGCCGCCGCCCGGCTGGAGATCTACCGCTGGCTCTGCTTCAACCTGCTGGTCGGCAACGGGGACAACCACCTGAAGAACCTGTCCTTTCTGGCCGGACCGGCGGGGGTTGATCTGGCACCGGCCTACGATCTGCTGTCGACCAGCGCCTACGACACACTAGCGCTTGCCGGTGACAACGCACGCTGGCCCGCGACCGGCCTCGCCTTGAGCATCATGGACAAGACGCGGTTCGACCAGATCACTCGGGAAGACGTGATCGCCGCTGGCGCCCGGCTGGGCCTCTCCAGGAACACGGCGGAACGAACCCTGAACTCGATCATCGACAAGGCCATGGCCGCGGCTCCATCACTGGTGGACGAAGTGGCGGCGCAAAGCTCAGGTCTTCAGCGGGCAAGTGACCTGCGGGTGCTGAACGTGATCGTGCGTATCGTCATGACGGAGATGGCGCAGAGGCTGAGCGCGTCCTAGACAACCGTTGCCTCACACTGGATCAGCTCTCGTCGAGAACGGCCCTGACCAAGTTGATGGTCTCGTCCGACGATCCTGATGCATCAACCACGCACCACTCCATCTCCCCCAGCGCATAGTCCGCCTGGCGCCGCGCCACGGCGGCATCGGCATCCGACGCATCCTTTCCACGACTGCCGACACGGGCCTCGCGAACCTCCAGCGGCGCGTCCAGCCAGATGCCGATGAAGCGCATGCCGGCGTCTGCGGCCGCCGCCGCGATGGCGGCGCGTTCATGCGGGCGGGCGTAGACGGCGTCGGCGATGACAGCCTGGCCGACGCTGGCGACGGCTCGCGTGCGGTCGTGGATTTCGTCGTAGACGCGGGTGCTCCACTCCGGAGTGTAGTGGTCGGCGGAAAGGTGGTCGTAGATGTCGACGCCGGCGAGTTGCTTGCGCAGCACATCACTGCGCAGCCACACGCCACCGGGGGCTCGGCCCAGGGTTGGGGCGATGGCTCTTGCGACAGTGGATTTGCCGGTGCCGGAGAGCCCGCCAATCGCGACGACGACGCCGGGCGCCGGCTGCATCAGGCGTTCGGCCAGGGCGAGGTAATCCTCGGCTTCGGCGCCCGCGGCGGTGTCGCCCTGGGCGTGGCGCGCGGCGGCGACCTTGGCGCGGATCAGCGCCCGGGTGGACAGGTACAGCGGTAGCAGCGGCAAGCCCGCGATGTCCCAGCGAGCGGCCAGGTAGCGGTTGAGCGCGACGTTCGCGAGGTCCGCCCGGTCGCGGGCGATCAGGTCCATCAGCAGGAAGGCGAGATCGAACAGGGTGTCGATGACCGCGAGCCGGTCGTTGAATTCGATGCCGTCGAACAGCACGGCGCGGCCGTCGATCCAGCAGGCGTTGCGCAGGTGCAGGTCGCCGTGAACATGGCGCACGGCGCCATCATGCAGTCGGGCATCAAGCAGGCCCGCGTGCTCGGTCAGCGCGGCATCCAGCACCTTGCGCAGGGCTTGCAAACGCGCGGCGTCGAACAGCGGGCTGGCGTCCAGATCGTCCAGGCTGCTGTGCAGTTCCTCGCCGGTGACGCGGGCGCCGCCGCCATGTGATCCGGTCGGGTCGGCGGGTGGCGCGGCATCGTGAAATGTCGCCACGCCGGCGGCCAGGGATTCGATGACGTTGGCGTCCAATGGTCCGGCCGCGGCCATTTCGCTGAGCAGGGTGTCGCCGCCGAAGCGGCGCATCGCCACGGCCCATTCCAGCGGCTCACCGTCGCCACCGATGACGATTCGGCCGTCGGCATTCCGGGTGATGGGCTCCACGCCGAGATAAAGCTCCGGGGCCGCGCGGCTGTTGAGCGCGTATTCGCGCTCGCACATCTGTCGGCGGCGCTCCAGCGTGGTGTAGTCGACGAACGCGAAACGCAGCGGTTTCTTGAGCTTGTAGGCGTAGTCGCCGGCGAGAAACACGTGGGAGATGTGCGTCTCGATGTGCTGCACCGAATCCGCCGGATGCGGGTAGGCGGCCGGGTCCGCGAGGGCGTGAATCAGGTCTGCCTGTGCGTCACCGTTGGGCTGGTCCATGGCTCTATCCTGCCATGGCCGCCTTGTAGATCGCCCGGTACTGGCGCGCCGAGCGATCCCAGGAAAAGTCCGCCGCCATGCCGTTGCGCTGCAACGCCCGCCAGCTCCGCCGGGCGCGATAAAGCGCCAGCACTCGCGACAGGCCGTAATCCACACCGCCCACATCCGCATGGTCGAAACGCACGCCGTTGGCGGCGCCGGCGGCCTGGGCCTGCGGCGAGGCATCGATGACCGTATCCGCCAGCCCGCCCGTGGCATGGACGACGGGCACGGTGCCGTAGCGCAGCGCGTACATCTGCGTGAGTCCGCAGGGCTCGTAGCGCGACGGCATCAGGAAGGCATCCGCGGCCAGGTTATCGCTCTCCCCGACAATGTGGAGGCAAGGATTCATGAAAGCCACGACCGGCCCGAAACGCCCTCGTCACAGGTGATGACAGAGTCGATACCATGTTGCGATTCTTGCATTATCCAATGCCCCGGTCGGATCGTTTCCAGGTGACTTTCAACACTCGCGCCTCCGGCTGAAGCAATGGGTGCCCCATGACCGACGACGCCTCGAGCCCGGTTGCGGAAACCGGACTGACCCGTGAACAGGCGCGGGCGCGACTCACCGAGTTCGGCCCCAACGCCCTGCCCGAACCACCACAGGCCACGCTGGCCGTGGTCTTCGGCCGGCAGTTCCTCAGCCCGTTCATCTACATCCTGATTGTCGCCGCCGCGGCCTCGCTGGCACTGGGGCAGATTTCCAACGGCGTGTTCATCGTCGCCGTGCTGTTGCTCAATGCCGGCATCGGCACGGTGCAGGAATTCTCGGCGCAACGGGCCGCGGTGGCACTGCGCAAGATGGTCACGGGCACGGTGACCGTGGTCCGCGACGGCCAGCAGGTCACGGTCCCCGTCGGCGAGATCGTACCGGGCGATCTGGTGCAGCTCGGCAGCGGCGACAAGGTGCCCGCGGACCTGCGCCTGCTGCGCGCTCAGAACCTGCTGGTCGACGAATCCTCGCTGACCGGCGAATCCAACGCCGTCGCCAAGAACCCGGCGGAGCATTCCGACGCATCGACCCCGTTGGCGGAGATTCGCGATCACCTGTTCGCCGGCACGATGGTCACCCACGGCCGGGCCTCGGGCACCGTCGTCGCCACCGGCCTCAAGACGCGGATCGGCGAGATCGCCAGCGAGGTCACCGAGCGCGCCGTGGCCGAGCCGCCGCTGGTGCGCCGCATGCAGGCCTTCACGCGCACGGTCGCGCTGGCGATTCTGGGCGCCATCGCCCTGCTGTTCGGCGTGATGTTCCTGGGCGGGCATTACGGCACCGAGGACATGGTGCTGATGGCCGTGGGCCTGGCGGTTTCGGCGATTCCCGAGGGCCTGCCCGCGGCGGTGACCGTGGCGCTGGCCATCGGCATGCAGCGCATGGCGCGGGCCCACGTGATCATCCGCAAGCTGGTCGCGGTGGAGGCGCTCGGGTCCTGCACCTACATCTGCTCGGACAAGACCGGCACGCTGACGGTTAACGAGTTGACCATCAAGCGCATCGTGCTGCCGGACGGCAGCCGCTTCGACGTGGCCGGCCAGGGCATGACGCCGGAGGGCGAGGTCGCCGGCGACGGCGACCGGCACCATCTGTCGGCGCTATGCACGACCGGCGCGCTGGCGAACGAGGCCGCGCTGATCCACGGCACCGAGGGCTGGCGCTACAGCGGCGACGCCGTCGATGCCGCGTTCCTGGTGCTGTGCCACAAGGCCGGCCTGGACCCGGACCGGCTGCGCTCGGACAACCCGCGCGACGACCTGATGCCCTACGAGTCCGAACGCGCCTGGAGCGGGAGCCTGCATCACCACCCCGAAGGCCGGCTGCTGCACGTCAAGGGCAGCCTGGAACGCGTCGCGCTGTTCTCGTCGCACATGCGAGTCGGCGGCGAACTCGTGCCTTTCGACCATGCGCGGATCGAGGCGCAGGCGATGGAGCTGGCGCGCGAGGGCTACCGCGTGCTGGCGCTGGCCAGCCTGCCGCAGCCCGGCACGCTGGAGATTCCCGACGCTCCCAGCGGCCTGGTGTTTCTGGGCCTGGCGGCGATGATCGATCCGCTGCGCCCGGAGGCCCGCGACGCGGTCGTCCGCTGCAAGCAGGCCGGCATCGAGGTCGCGATGATCACCGGCGACCATCCGGAAACCGCACGGGCGATCAGCCTGGAACTGGGGCTGATCCATCGGGGCGATCCCGTGGTGACCGGCAGCATGCTGCGCGAGGCGGCACCAGAGGCCGTGCCGGCACTGGTGCGCGACTGCCACGTGTTCGCCCGCATCGAACCGGACCAGAAACGCCAGATCGTCCAGTGCCTGATCGACGACGGCCACTTCGTCGCGGTGACCGGCGACGGCGTCAACGACGCACCAGCGCTGCGCCACGCCAACGTCGGCATCGCCATGGGGCTGCGCGGCACCGATGTCGCCCGCGAAACCGCCGACCTGATCCTGACCGACGACAACTTCGCCTCCATCGTCCGCGGCATCGAGCAGGGGCGCATCGTCTACAACAACATCCGCAAGGTCATCGCGCTGCTGCTGGCCACCGGCGCCTCGGCGATCCTGCTGTTCTTCCTGTCCGCGTTGCTGGGGCTGCCGATGCCGCTGACCGCGGTGCAGCTGCTGTGGCTGAACCTGGTCGCCAACGGCGTGCAGGATGTCGCCCTGGCCTTCGAGCCGGCGGAAGGCGACGAGCTGTCCAGCCACGCCCGTTCGCCACGCGAGCCGGTGTTCGAACGGCACCTGATGACGGACATCATCGTCAACGGCCTGTGGATGGGTCTGGTCGCCTTCGGCCTGACCTGGTCACTGGACATCGCCGGGGTCGGCGAGGAGGCGATGCGCAATCTGGTGCTGATGCTCATGGTGCTGTTCGGCAACGTGCATGTGCTGAACAGCCGTTCGGAAACCCGGTCGGTGTTTCGCACGCCGTTGTTCAGCAACCGGCTGCTGATCGCCGCCGTGGTCGGCGCACAGGCGATTCACATCGGCGCGATGTACACACCGGGGCTGAGCGGTGTGCTCGGCATCGCGCCGATCTCGCTGGGTGACTGGCTGGAACTGCTGGGCCTGGCCATCACGCTGGTCGGCGTCGGCGAGTTCGTGAAATGGCTGCATCGGCGCTCACGCCGCGCCGCGGGAACCTGACAAAGGCCTTCAATACCGGATGCAAAGAAAAGGGCCGCACGGGGCGGCCCTTTTCACATGCCCAGACGGAAGCCGCTACGGACAGCTGATCGCGGCGCCTTCGTCTCCGTCGGTCGAAGGGATCGCCGAGAACGCCAGGCCCTTGGCCTCGGTGAACAGACACTCGGCGGACGTGCCCGAGAGCATCGGCCCAGCCATCCCCGGCGAGTCCGTGTAGCCCCAGGAGTTGACCGAGACCAGCGTGCCGTTGCCGTCGTCGACGGGCTGCATCCACGGACCACCACTGGACCCGCCCGAAAGGCCGCAACTCGGCAGCCACCAGTTGTCCGAACCCTCGGTGGTCATGTCCTCGGCGCAGTACATGAAGTTGGGGTCGTCGGAATACGAGTAGCCCAGCGCATGGGTGTAGTCGATGCTGTCGGGCGACGGGTCACCGTCATCGAAGTACGGCGTGGCGAAGCTGATCGGCAGCGTGCCCGTCGCGTCTTCCAGCACGTCGGTACCGGCGGAGGTGCCCGAATGCGCCCCGCTGTCGGCGACCACGTAGAACGCGTAATCCCACGGGATGTTGTCCGGGAAGGTCCGGGTGGTCCAGTTCACGTCGACCACGCCGAACGATGTTACCCAGCAACCCAGCGGGTCGTTGCTGCAATCGGTGTCGGTACCCGAGCCGCTGGTGCCATCCTGGTTCGGAATGAACAGCACGTTGCGCGCGAACGCCTTGGCGGAATCGTCATAGACGCAATGGGCGGCGGTGAGGATGACCGAGCGGCCCGAGGTGGCATCGGTGGCGACGGTGCCGGAACAGACATAGCCCGCCCAACGCCTGCGCCGGGAATTGGCCGGCATCTCGAAGTAGATGCGCCCGGCTGCCGTCTGCACGGTCCCACCACCGGTCCACGGCGAGTTCACGACCACATCACCGCCCGGATCCGGATTCCCGCCTCCGGTATCGACGGTGAAATCGGCCGCCGGGGAGGTCGCGGTGTTACCGCCACCCCGTGACGAATCCTTCGCAACGACCTCCCAGCTCCATTGCCCGTCGGTGAAGCCGGACAAATCAATGGAATAGGTGTCGTCGCCGATATAGGACGGCGAGAAGCTCTGCGTCTGGGTGCCGTTCGGGTAGGTCACCACGAAGCTCACGCTGCGGATGCCGCTGGCGTCGGTGACGACGGCCGAGAACGTTGCCGCGCTGCCAATCGTCGCACCATCGGCCGGCATCATCCCGCTGATGCTGGGCGGCGTGGAATCGCTGCCGCCGCCACCGGGTTTGGCTTGCGGTGTCGGCGCATCACCACGCAACTGCTTCGCTGGTCGGTTGCCATAGGCCACAAGCTGTCCGCTGGCACCGCGGGTGAAGGCCTGGCCCTGCTTGTCGAGATAGAAATCACGTGGAATCGCCGCAGCCCGGCGGGCGGACGTCCAGTGATCAATCACCTGCTGGCGATCGGGTTTCGCGGGTCCGGCCACGGCAAGCCCGGACAGGCCCACCATCGCTGCCGCGGCAGCGACGATCATCGTCTTGCTCATGCTCTGCTCCTTGAGTCGGTGTAGACCGTCAAGTCGCCAGCGTGGGCGACCGAACGTGCCCTATCCTTGAGACGCCTTGAGTCTGCCCCCTGGGCAGGGATTCGACAAGCGAGCGTCTTGAGCACCAGCACGCGTCCATCGCCCCGCACGCCGCGGGTTTCCACGGATCACCGCGCATCCACCCATGCCCCCAAAAGGGGCGTTGATGGCCGTGGGAGGGTGGGTGAAGATGTTCGGTGAACCGACCCACGTTCGCGACGATGGCGGCACTCGGTGT
>CALBOV010000127.1 GCA_937896565.1 uncultured Salinisphaerales bacterium | reverse complement strand
GAAGGCCACCTGTTCCTCGTCGGTGAAATTCACCTGCGGGAACACCAGCACGCCACGCTGCTCCAGCAGCTCGCGAATCTCGGAGGCGTGCTCGCCACTGAGCAGCGTCGCCTTGTCCGCCCGGATCTCGGTCGCGATCCGGGGCTTCAAATCACGGGTTTCTAGGGTCATACCAACCTCGTCAGTTGATTGGCTGGGGCAATCAGGCAGTGCGTCATTGCTGGATCGCCGCACGGAAGTCCTCGTTCTTGAGGAACAGCGATGTGTTGTCCGCACGCAGATGCGTCCACTTGAGATTGAGCCCGCCATCGACCAGCAGCGTCTGGCCGGTGACATAGGCCGAAAGATCGGACAGAAAGAACAGGATGGCGCCGCCCTGCTCCTCCGGCAGGCCGCGCCGCCCCATGGCGATGGCGTCACGGTCGCGCTGCTCGTCGTCATCGATGAACATCTTCGATGCCGGGGTCGCGGTCGGGCCGGGCGCGATGGCGTTCACGCGGATGTTGTCCTGCGCCAGCTCCACCGCCAGGGTGCGGGTCGCGGCGACCATCGCCGCCTTCGCCGTGCCGTAGGCGATGTGGTACGGCGCGGTGTTCATGCCGCTGATCGACGAGATCGACACGATTGATCCCGGATTACCGGACGAGCGCAGTTCCGCCGCGACCGCCTGGCTCATGAAAAACATGGTCTCCAGGTTCTGCGCGAACAGGGCGCGCCAGTCCGAGCGCGACACGCGGGTGGCGCGCATCCAGGTCTGGGGCGCGGCACCGCCAGCAACATTGACCAGACCGTACAGCGTGCCGGGCGCGTCGGCCGCGGCCTGCATGGCCGCGTCGATCCCCTCGTCGGTTTCCGCATCGGCGGCGACGGGTACGACGGACAGTCCGGCATCCACCATCGGCTGGATGTGCTGGTCGAGATTGTCCTGCGAGCGGCTGACCGCAACCACGGTCGCACCGGCCTCGGCGATCATGCGGGTCGTCGTTGTGCCGATGCCGCCTCCCGCGGCGCCGGAAACGATCACCACTCGACCGTTGAGTTGCATGAGGTTCTGATCCATCTCTTCCTCGCACTTTGTTCGCGTCGAAATCGGCGCGTTGAGTCGCTTCGCGTTATTTTGTACGGACAATTTAATGTCCGGTGCGTCGCTAATTTTTAACGGTATTTGTTATAGAACAAGGTCGATTCGAAGTAAAGAATCGACATTTTGTCCGTACTATTCAATCCATTCCGGACCGCAACCCCGCTCAGGCGGCAGCCGGCTCCAGGCGCCTGGAAGCCAGCTCGCGCAGCGGAGCGGTCTTCACCTTGTTCGAGCTGGTCAGCTCGATATCGGCCTCGGCGATGAACAGCACCCGTCGCGGCACCTTGAAGCTGGACAGGCGTTCCGCCACGAAGCCACGTACCGCGCCCTCGTCCAGACTCTGACCGGTTTCCGTGACCACGCAGGCCACGACCAGCTCGCCCAGCGTGTCATGCGGCACACCGACGGTGGCCGCCAGCTTCACCCCGGGGCAGTCGCGCAGCACGGCATCGATTTCCAGCGGCGACACATTGGCGCCACCGGTCTTGATGATGTCGTTCAAACGCCCCTGCCAATGCAGACGTCCCTGCTCATCCAGGAAGCCGCCGTCACCGGTGCGGAAGAAACCTTCCTCGTCGAAGGTGTCCTCGGCCGCCACGCGCAGGTAGCCGAGCATCATCGTCGGCCCCTTGACCGCGATCTCTCCGGCCTCGCCCAGCGGCAGCACCCTGCCCGTCAGCGGGTCGACGATGCGGATGATGTTGCCGGGCAGCGGCACGCCGCTGGTGCCCTCGCAAAGCGCCTTCGGCGTGCCGCTGGGATAGACGGTACTGAGGGTGAACGTCTCGGTGTTGCCATAGGCGTAAATCGGTTCCTGCCAGTCGGAATCGACGGTCGGATGCTCGCGCAGCGGCGAGATCTCGCCGACATAGCGCAGGCTGGACAGGTCGCGCCCGGCATAGTCCGGATGCTCGGTCAGCGGCGCCCACTGATGTGGCCACGCCACCGGCAGGCTCACACGCTCCTCCTCGATCAGCCGTAGCGCGTCACCGGGATCGAAATAGCGCTGCAGCACCAGGCAGCCGCCGGCGGCGAAGGTCGTGCCCAGCGCCATGGCGTAGTTGCCGGACCAGAACAGGCCGTTCGCCGACCAGGTGCGCACGTCGCGATCAACATTGAAAATCTTGCGCCAGCGCCAGCACTGGATCGTGGCGGCGCGATGCGTGTGCAGGATGGCCTTGGGCTTGGCGGTGGAACCCGATGAAAAGAACACGAAGCCGCGATCGGTTGGCGCGACTTCGGCGCTGATGGCATCGACCATCGCCGCCGGCACCCGGTCGGGGCTTTGCATGAACGCCGACCAGGACTCGAATGCCCCGGCCGGCGCCGGCCCGTCATCGATGCAGACCGCGCCACGCAGATAGGGCAGCGCCGCCGATCGCATCTCGCCGTCGGCGGTCGCCAGGTCCGGGCAGATCGCCGTCAGTTCATCGGCGAAATCGCGCTTGGCGATCGAACGCTCGAAGAACAGCAGCGAGATGTCCCCGACGCGCAGCATGTACTCCAGTTCGTCACGCTTGGCGAAGGTGCTCAGCGCCACGCAGGTGCCACCCGCCAGCGCGATGCCGTACGCCGCGATGATCCACTCCGGACGGTTGGTGCACAGCACGCCCACCCGCGTTTCCTTGGCGACGCCGCGGGCGACCAGCACCCGGGCGACGGTCATCGCCTGGTCCCAGACCTCGCGGTAGCTCAGACGCACCACCTCGCCCGATGGTGCGTGGAACACCATGGCCTCGCGATCGGCGTTGGTCTCGCAGACCTCGCGCAAAAATCCGCCGGCGGTCAGCGCGCCCAGCGCCTCGTCGGCCAGCGGCGCGCCTCGAACGGTCGATTCCATTGTCATTTGCCTGCCTCCATGCGCTGTCGGACCTCGTTCGGAAGCGGCTCCACACCGGCTTCCAGCGGAATCTCCAGCGTGTTGATCGCCGTCGCCAGCAGGCCGTAGCAACCCACCGCGAACACGATGTCCATCAGCTGTTGTGGTTCGAAATGTTCGGAGAGCCGGGACCAGGTCTCGGCGTGGATGCGTGCGTCGTCATGCAGCTCGTCCGCCGCCCGCAGCAAATCGGCATCCACCGGATCCCAGTCCGGCGCATCCGGCCCGGCCTGGACGCGCGCGATCTCCTCGTCGGTCAATCCGGCCCGCTTGCCGAGCACGATGTGCTGAACGAACTCGTACTCGCAGCGACGCAACCAGCTGATACGAAGAATCAGCAGCTCGCGCACCCGCTTGGAGACGGTACTGGCGGTCGCCACGTGATTGTTGAAGGTCAGGAACGCCTGCGCGAGCGGCAGGTGATGCACCAGCGCACCCAGCACGTTGCGCCCCCTGGGATCGCCGTCGGGCCAGTTCGACAACACGAAGGCGCGACCGCCCGGAAAGGCGCCGAGCGCCTCGAGCTCGGCGTCGCCCCAGTCATCGGGGGACAGCGGGGCTGGCTTGTCAGTCATCGACGGCGCTCCGCTTCAGCGCGCCACCCATTCGGAGGTCAGTCCGAAGGGCGACAGGTATTTGGTCGAGCTCCAGCCGCCGTCGACGACGATGGTCTGGCCGTTGATGTAACTGCCACCTTCCGAGCAGAGGAAAGCGACGGTGCTGGCGATGTCCTCGACCTTGCCGAAACGGTCGTGCGGGGTCATCTCGATGTTCATCTTGCGAAACGCCTCGTCCTCCAGGCGCTGGATGGTCATCGGCGTGGGGATGACGCCTGGCGCCACCGCGTTGCAGCGGATGCCCTGGGCGCCGTACTGGCAGGCGATATGCGTGGTCAGCGCGGTCATGCCGCCCTTGGAGGCCGAGTAGGCGCCGCCGCGCAGCCCGCCAACCACGGCGTAGGTCGAGGTGACGTTGATCACCGCCGAACCCGGCTTCATGTGCGGCAACACCTCCCGGGTCAGCCGGAACGGCGCGCGCAGCATCAGGCCGAGGAAATAGTCGAGGGATTCGTCATCGGTCTCGTGGATCGGCTTCGGGCTGCCGACCCCGGCATTGTTGACCAGGAAATCGATCCGGCCCCAGCGCGACAGCGCGGCATCGACGACCCGCCGCGGCGCATCGTCCGCCGTCAGATCCACCGCCACGACTTCGATGCGCTCGGGGTCGCCGATCGCGCGCTCCAGCTCCGCGAGCTTGCCCGGATCACGGCCGACCCCGACCACGTTCATGCCCTGCGCGACCAGCGCCTCGGCGCAACCCAGGCCGATACCACTGCTCGCGCCGGTGACGATGGCCACCGGCCTGTCAGCGCTCTTGTTCATGTCTCCTCCACACCTTGGCACCCATGCAACATGAGCCACCGCGTCCATGCATGAGTTCAATTGTCCAGATCATTGAGCCGTGGATTCTGGACTCTCGAAACGTAGAATGCTTCCATCTGAAGCAGAGCGCAACGCCTCGCGCCATTTATTGTCCGTACAATAATCAATCGAACAGGAAAACCGGTCCGCCATGCCGAATCAAGCCAGTTCAGACCGAAAAATCGTCGCCGGTCGATCCATTCGCTGGGACGCCGCGCGCGCCGCCGATGCCTACGACCGCGGCCTCTGGATCCACGAAACCCTCGCCGACACGCTGCAACAGGCCGCGACGCAAACACCGGATCGCACGGTGCTGGTCGACGGCGACATCCGCCTCGACTGTCGGACGCTGCATGAGCAGGCCGGACGCCTGGCGCAAGCGCTGCTGCAACGCGCGCCGCGAGGCAGCGTGGTCTCGTTCATGCTGCCCAACTGGCACGAGGCCGCGGTGATCTACCTCGGCGCCACGCTGGCCGGCATGGTGGTCAACCCGATCCTGCCATCGCTGCGGGATCGCGAACTCCGCTTCATCCTGGAGGACGTGGACAGCCGCTTCATGTTCATCCCGGAGGCGATCCGCAAGCATGATTACGCGGCCATGCTGAGCCGCGTAGTCGACGCGCTGCCGTCGCCGCCGCATGTCGTCGTCGTGCGCGGCGATGCCGGGCCGCATCTGGCCTACGACACGCTGCTCGCCTACACGCCCGCGCCCGCGCCCGGGGCGCTGACCGCGCCGGATCCCGACGCCGTGCGGATGATTCTGTACACCTCCGGCACCACGGGCCGGCCCAAGGGCGTGCTGCACACGCACAACTCCATTCACGCGCTGATGTGTCAGTTGCGCGAGCATTGGCTGGTCGACCCTGGCGACCGCTTTCTGGTTCCGTCGCCGATCGCGCACATCGGCGGCTCCATCTACGCCTTCGAAGCCCCGCTGCTGCTGGGGACGACGGCCGTGCTGATGGAACGCTGGGACGCCGATGCCGCGGTGGCGCTGATGCAATCGGAACACTGCACCCACATGGCCGGCGCGACGCCGTTTCTGGAGCAGATCCTCGCCGCGGCTGAACGCGCCGGCACCCGCCTGCCCGATCTCAAGCTGTTCGTCTGCGGCGGCGCCTCGGTGCCGCCGTCGCTGATCCGCCGGGCGCAGGCCTACTTCGACGGCGCCATCGTCACCCGCGTGTACGGATCCACCGAGGTGCCGGTCGCCACCGTGGGCGCGACCCGACGCGACGAGGCCGATCTGGCCGCCGACACCGATGGCCGCGGCGGGCTGGCCGAGCTCCGGCTGGCCGCCCACGACGCGGCACGCGACGGCGAAGGCGAAATCTGCGCGCGCGGACCACAGATGCTGGTCGGCTACCTGCATGCCGAGGACGAGGCCACCGCCTTCGATGCCGACGGCTTCTTTCGCACCGGCGACATCGCATGCCTGGTGAACGACGACTACGTGGTGGTCACCGGACGCGCCAAGGACATCATCATCCGCAAGGGCGAGAACATCTCCCCGAAAGAGGTGGAGGACATGCTGATCGGGCACCCGGACATTGCCGAGATCGCCATCGTCGGCCTGCCCGATCCGGACAGCGGCGAGCGCGCCTGTGCGGTGATCGTGCCGAGCTCGACCCCGGGCCCGGATGTTCGGGCGCTGGCGGACTTCCTGCGCGAACGCGGCGTGGCCATGTTCAAGGCGCCGGAGCAGGTGGAATGGCGCGACGCCCTGCCGAAGAACGACGCCGGCAAGGTGCTGAAGCATCAGCTCCGCGCCGAGTTGATGGCTAGCGGACCCGACGCAGCGTGATCGAATACCGGTAGGATGCCGCCGGGTGCGTGCTGAACGTCACCTGCGCCACCTTGCCTTCCGAGGTCGTGTAGGTCCGGCGAATCCTGAGCGCGGCACTGGCGGGCTCGACCTTCAGCCCCGCGGCCAGCATGGGCGAGATCAACGTCGCCTCGACTTCCTGGTGCACCTCGACCACCGTCTGGCCGTAGAGGTCCTCGATCAGCGGAAAGATCGGCCCCGCATGCCGTCGCAGCATGCGCCCCACGCCGGCGAAATCGCGGTGGATGTAGTACTCGGCCCAGCAGTACGGCGTCGCCTGCCCCTCCGTGTGCCCCCAGCCGCGCACCGCCAGCCAGTGCTCCCCGACCGTGAGCCCGCTCCAGGCCGCGAGCTTGTCGTCGACCTCGATCATCTCCAGCGTCTCGATCTGGAAGCGCTTGTCCTCGGACCAGGACAGGAGCTGCTCGATGGACATCACGTCCTGCGCATACGAGGTGGATGCCGGCCGCGAGACCACGATGGTTCCGGCGCGCGGCTTGGAGGTCACCAGATTGTCCTCGCGCAGCCTGCGCAGCGCCTCGCGCACGGTGTAACGGCTCACCGAATAGTGCTTGCACAGGGCTTCCTCGGTCGGCAGCTGGGAGCCGGCGGGATAGACACCGTCGACGATGTCCTTCTTCAGCGCCCGCGCAATCTGCAGGTACTTCGGCTCGCGCGGGCTACCACCCGCATCCTGTTGCTTGCTTGTTGCCATTCAATATATCCGGACAAATATTTGCCGCGACCAGTCAAAATGTATTATCAATTCGCTTGTTTAACGCATAAACCAATTATAAGTCCAGACAATTAACGAAATGCTTCCGGGCACCGGAGGCTGTGGACGCATCGAATCGCGGTCGGTCCTCCGATCGCCCGGCAAGGAGACCACCCGCATGGCGCTGCAGAACGCACGCTTCACTGCAACAGCCCCGTCGACACTGGCCGATGGCTGGACCCTGCAACGCCTGACGCCGCCCAGCCGCCTGTTCGGCGCCAACGGCCTGCGCACCGGACCCGACGGTCGCATCTACGTCGCTCAGGTCTCCGGCAGCCAGATCAGCGCAATCGATGTGGATTCCGGCGACATCGAGACCATCAGCCCCAAGGGCGGCGACATCGTCGGCCCGGATGATCTGGTCTTCGATGCCGACGGCAACCTCTATGCCACCGAGATCACCGAGGGCCGGGTCAGCATGCTCGCACCGGACGGCAGTTCCCGCGTGGTCTACGGCGATATCCCCTGCGCCAATCCGATCACCATGTATCAGGGCCGCCTGTTCGCCGGCGAATGTCGCCCGGGCGGACGCATCATGGAGCTGGACCTCAACGGCGGCGCGCCGCGGGTGTTGCTGGACAACGTGCCGCTGCCCAACGCCATCGAGGTCGGCCCGGACGGCAAGCTCTACATTCCGGTCATGGGCACCAACGAGATCTGGCGCGTGGACCTGGATGGCGGCGCGCCGGAGACGGTGGCGGGTGATCTGGGCGTGCCCGATGCGGTGAAGTTCGATGCCGCCGGGCAGATCGTGTCCACCCAGGTCGCCAGCGGCCAGGTGCTGCGCATCAACCCGCAGACCGGCGAACGCACCACGCTCGCCAGCCTCGCCCCGGGCCTGGACAACCTCAGCTTCGTCGGGAACCGCCTGTTCGTTTCCAGCATCTCCGGCCAGGTCAACGAAATTCTCGCCTCGGGCCAGGTCCGCCCGCTGGTGCCGGACGGCCTGAACTGGCCGCTGGGACTGGCCATGGGCTCCGATGGCCTGCTGTACATCGCCGACGGTCCGTACAGCTACACGCTGCAACCGGGCGGCACCCTGCAATCCGCCGGCATGCTGTTCACCCCGGGCTGTCCGGGACACGTCCGCGGCGTGGCCGCGTCGGCGCCCGGCGAGGTCATCGCCACCAACGCCAACGGCCAGGTCGCGCGCTGGCGCCCGGCTGAAATGGACAGCGACATCATCGCCGAGGGCTACGACCGGCTGATGGGCGTGGCCGTCGCCCCGGGCGGCGCGGTGATCTTCGCCGAGCTGGGCACCGGCTCGGTCCACTCCGTCGCCGGAGGCCAGGTCGAGACACTGGCGCGCGGCCTCACCGAACCCATGGGCGTGGCGATCACCGCGGACGGTGCCTGTCTGGTCAGCGAATCCGCCGCTGGTCGCGTGGTCCGCATCCGCGGCGGTCGCGGCGAAACCGTCATCGATGGCCTGCAGCAGCCACAGGGCATCGTCGTCGTCGACGGCCTGCTCTACATCGTCGACACCGGCGCCAAGGAAGTGGTCGAGTGCAATCTCGCCACCGGCGCCCGGCGCAGCGTCGCCACCGGTCTGCCGGTAGGCGCACCGCCCGGCGTCACGCCGAAACCGCTACGCGCCATGCTGCCGCTGTCCGGCCCGATGGGCCCGTTCGCCGGCATCGCCGCCGGTCCCGACGGCACGCTTTACGTCGCCGGCGACGCGGAAGGCAGCGTGCTCGCGCTGCGTCCCGCGGCGTCCTGATTTCTCCGAATTCCAACGATAGAGCCCAACGACCATGAATGACCTGACGCTGGACTGTTCCGATCTCGACCAACACATGGGCAAGCCGATCCAGCCGGCCCGGCTGCGCGACCCGGTCGCGAACATCGACATCCGTCGCTGGGCTCAGGCGATGCACTACCCGAACCGGCTGCATTACGACGACGATTTCGCCGAGGCCAGTCGCTTCGGTCGGCTGGTGGCGCCGCAATCCTTCGCCATCGCCACCGACGACGGTCACGGCGCGGCTCCGGCCTGCGTGGGAGGCATTCCCAATTCGCACCTGATCTTCGGCGGCGACGAATGGTGGTTCTACGGTCCGCGCATCTACGGCGGCGACATGATCGTCAACGAGCGGATTCCCTACGACTACGCGGTGAAGGAGACCAAGTTCGCCGGTCCGACCTGCTTTCAGCGCGGCGACAACAACTACCACAACCAGGACGGCGACCTGATCGCCAAGCAACGTTCGACGTCGATTCGCTATCGCGCCGACCTGGCCCGCGAAATGGGCTCGCTGGATGGCACGGAAGATCCGGAATGGACCGACCAGCAGCTCGCCGAGCTTGAGGAGGAGAAGTTCTCCTGGATCAGGATGCTGCACGACCTGGGGCACGGAAAGCGGTACTGGGACGACGTGCAGGTCGGCGACGCGCTGCCGCCGCGGACCATCGGCCCGCACAGCATCGCCAGCTTCACCACCGAATGGCGCGCCTATCTGTTCACCATCTGGTGCGGCGTGCACCGGCGCACGGACCTGGACATGGAGGCCCTGGGCTTCACCGAGGACATGGCCGGCAAGGAACAGGACCCGGTGCTGGAGTTGGAGAACCCGGAACTCACCGACGGCGCCTACATCGGCCCGTCGCGCGGTCACCTGTTCCCGCGCTGGGCGCGCTACATCGGCATGCCGCGCGGTTACGGCTACGGCGCCTCCATGGGCGCCTGGATTCTGGACTACTTCGCCGGCTGGGCGGGCGAATGGGGACGCGTGGTGCACTCCAACGCGTCGTACCGCGGTCCGGCCTTCACCGGCGACATCACCATCATGCAGGCTGATGTCATCGACAAGCTGGTCGACGACGAGGGCCGCAACCTCGTCCAGGTCAACTGCAAGATGACCAACCAGCTCGGCGCCACCATGGCCACGGCGAAGGCCGAAATCGAACTGCCGAAAAAATGATGCGGCGGACGGGCGGGACAGCGTTGGCCGCGACGCGGCGCCTCGTCACCCCTGGCCTAGTGGCATTGCGTCCCGGTGCAGGCCAAGCGGTCGCTCGCGTCGTACATTGATACGCACCACAAGATCGCCCCGCCCGCCCCGTATTTCCTGACGCCGGGCGGCAGTCCGGCGACATCGACCTGTCCGTGACCTTGGAGGAGACAACCCTTGACGGACGCAGCCAGCTTTCTCGACAAGCCCGTGCTGGTCACCGGCGCCAGCGGTTTCGTCGGCAGCCACACGGCCCGCCTGCTCGTCAGCCAGGGCCGCAAGGTCCGGGTGATGCTGCGCAGGACCAGCAGCCAGGCGGCGCTGGAAGGCCTGGACGTGGATGTCCGCTACGGCGATGTCCTGGACCCGGATTCGCTGCGCGCCGCGATGGACGGCTGCGGCAGCGTGTTCCACTGCGTGGTCGACCCCCGCTTCTGGCTCACCGACCCGACGCCGATCCACCGGAACAACGTGGACGGACTGGTCAACAGCATGGACGCCGCGCTGGCCTGCGGAGTCGAACGGTTCATCTTCACCAGCACCATGGGCACGCTGGGGCTGAATCCGGACGGACCGGTGACCGAGGACATTCCGTTCAACTGGGCCGACCATGCATCGGCCTACATCCTCGCCCGGGTCGAGGCCGAGAACCGCTTTCTCGCCTACTGTCGCGACAAGGGTCTGCCCGGCGTGGCGCTCTGCATCGCCAACACCTACGGCCCGCAGGACTACCAGCCCACACCGCATGGTCACATGCTGTGGCAGATGGCCAACGGCGAGGTGAACGTGGCAATCGAGGCGGGCGCGCCCACCGTCGACATCCGCGACGTGGCCGACGCCATGGTCCGCGCCGAAGCCCGCGGGCGGCTGGGCGAGCGCTACATCATCGCCAACGAGTTCATCAGCAACCGTGACTTCTACACGCTGGCGGCCAGCGAAGGCGGGCGGAAACCGCCGCGCATCATTCCGCTGAAAGTCGCCTACGCCATCGCCTGGGTCGCCGAAGCCGTGCTCAAGCTGCTGCGGCGCAAGGACTACCTGGTCAGCACCGATGCCGTGTACCTGTCCAACGTGTTCCAGCGCATGGATCACGGCAAGGCCGAACGGGAACTGGGCTGGAAGCCGCGCCCCGTCCAGGACACCGTGCGCGACGCCGTGGCCTGGTACGCCGAACATCACCGTCACAACGCGCACTAGGGCCTGTTGACCCGATTCCGGGCGCCGGGTTTGACCGACCACTTCCCGGCAGGCTAGTAAGAACGGCATGGCACGCAAAATCTTTCAGCCGCATCTGTCCACCGCCAGCGATCCACGCGCGGTCCGGACCCGCGAGGCATTGCGCAACGCCCTGCTGGAGCTGCTGGAAGACACGCCGCTGGAACAGATCTCCATCCGCGACATCGCCGCCCGCGCCGCGGTCGGCTACACGACCTATTTCCGCCACTACCCGGACAAGGAATCGCTGCTCAACGAGGTCGCGGCCGAGGAGATCGGCAACCTGGTCGAACTGTCGGTGCCGATGATGAGCGGCAGCGACACCCGGCAGGCAACGATGACCCTGTGCCGTTATGTCGACGAGCACCGGGCGCTCTGGGCCACGCTGCTCACCGGCGGCGCCGCCGCCGCGCTGCGCCAGGAATTCCTGCGGCTGTGCCGCAAGATCGCGATGTCGAACACCTGGCCGGATAGTTGGCTGCCGGCCGAGGTCGGCGTCAACCTCGCCGTGAGCGGCACCATCGAACTGCTGGCCTGGTGGCTGCGTCAGGACGATCCGGTTCCGATGGAACAGGTCGCGGGCATTCTCGACCGGGTAATCGTCTCGCCCCTGGTCAGGGCCGGACAGGAAGAGCGTCCGCCGTTCTGAACCGGCGCCGCTGCGACGTCAGGCCATCTCCCGCATCTTCACGAACAGCGCGCAGCCGGCGGCCGCCAGCGCCGGGACGGCGAAGATCAGGAACAGGGCCGGCGCGACCACACCCCAGCCGATGAGCACGCCGGCGATGGCCGGGCTGACCACCGCTCCACCCCGCCCGAGCCCGGCGGCCCAGCCCAGGCCGGTGCTGCGCACCTGCGCCGGGTAGATGGACACGGCCAGCGTATAGAGATTGGTGAAACCGCCGAACAGCGTCACCCCGACGATGAACAGCGTGATCCACATCAGGCCCGACGCCGCGCTGTCCATCGTGACCATCGCCGCCAGCAGCATGACCAGCCCGCCACCGATGACGAAGGTCACCGCGATCACGCGGTTCAACGCGCGCTTGCGGGCAATCCACCCGACCAGTGTCGCCCCGACCACCGAGCCACCGGCCAGCAACACCGCGCCGAGAATGGCCTGATCCTGCGGATAGCCGGCCGTGGTCAGGATCTGCGGCAGCCAGCTCGTCAGGAAGTAGACGGTGGCGAAGGCAAGGAAGAACGTGATCCACAGCAGCAGCGTGGTGACGCGCCGGTTGGCCACCAGCAGCGAGCGCACCGATGCGGACTCGCCGACCACGGCCTGTCCCACGTCCGGCAGCCGTTCCACGGGCTGCTGGCGGATGTAGCGCAGGATGCGATTGACACGGTCCAGCGCCTGATCGGGGCGGCGCTTGATCAGAAACGCCATCGATTCCGGGATGACAGCGGCCATCGCGGCAGCGACCACGAAGGTGATGATGCCGGCGTAGATGAAAATGATCCGCCAGCCGTGTTCGACCACGACCGGGGCGACGATGAGACCGCCGATCACGGGCCCCAGCGGCCCGGCGGAAAAGATCACCGCCAGCACGAAGGTGCGATGACGCCGCGGGCTGTACTCGCTCACCAGCGGAGCCAGTGCGGCCACCAGCGCGCCCAGGCCCAGGCCGCTGATCAGCCGCAGCACGACGAGCTGGTTCACGGACGTGGCATAGGCGGCGGCCAGCGTCGCGCCCCCCGCGAGCACCAGCATTGCCACCGACACCAGCCGCCGGCCGTAGAGATCGGCCAGCGAGGCCAGGAACATCGCACCCAGTGTCATGCCCAGCACGCCGGCGCTGAACACCAGCCCGAGCTGCCCGGCCGGCAGGCTCCAGTCCTCGGTGATCGCCGGCGCCAGGAAGGAGATCACGGCGATGTCGAAACCGTCGATGACGTAGGCGATGAAG
>CALBOV010000126.1 GCA_937896565.1 uncultured Salinisphaerales bacterium | reverse complement strand
GGGACGTCTCGCCGGCGAGAAACCCCTTCACGTCGTAGAAGCTCGAATCGAAATGCGCCGCCGCCCGGCGATCCCAGCCAACACGGTTCATCTCGAAGTAGCGGGATTCGTCGCTGTCCACGTCCATCCTCATGCGAAAAGTCGGTGAGGGCCGGAAGCCGCGACCACCGCGCAAGCCCGCGACCCGTGCCGCGATCGATCACCCGTCGCCGTCCGCCTCCGGCGCGCTGAACGCCTTGCTGTAAAACCCGGACGGATCAAAGCAGCAAACCCGCTTCTTGCCCGAGGCAAGCATGTCACAGGCATCGTGAATTCTCTTGGCGCGGGTTTTCGTCTGCCTGGCGGACGTAATCCAGTGAATCCAGTCCACCCGGGCGATGGTGGTGGTGGCCTCCCAGGTCGCGCGCGCCTCGGGGGCGGCGTCCAGCGCCTCGGCCAGGTCATCCGGCACCGCCGGTTCGGGCTCCTTCGTGGTCTCGATCTCGAAGCGGGCCACCGCGCCGACGGCGGCACCCGACGCCTCCAGCTGCGCCCGATCGATCCGTAGCCAATGGCTTTTCTGGCCATCCGGCTCAAGCTGACGGTCGAAACGATGGCCATTGAGGCTAGCTGTCACCGTGGTGCGGCCACGCCTCGGCAGCCTGGCACTCGCGGCCGGCGGCAGCACGACAAACGCCCAGTCATCGCCATCACCCCCGCTCCTGGGGCGCAGCACCCGTGCTTCGAAGCTGGATCGGGTGTCCTGATCTTTCATGCCGTCCTCGTCAGACCCGCCCGGCGCCGCGGGTCAGGCGCCCTGCCGCGACCCGAGACGAAAATCCTCCGAAACACGCTTCACCGTGAACCGGTTGCCCGATGTGTAACTGCGATAGGTGAACTCGTCATCATCGAGCACGATCACCTCGTACGCATCGTAGAGCGCGTGATCATTGGTGTTGATGGGGAACATCCGCTCGCCCTCGACAAACCCGCGCACCGCCGTGAAATAGATCGGCTTGCGAATGCCCCAGATGCCCACTTCCGACCAGGTGTCGATGCTGCCACCGGCCTCGGTGAGGCGGAATTCGATCAGATAAGTGCCATCCGCCGCTCGTTTGACGAGCCACTCCTGGAGCGACCCGTCGTCCAGCCGCTTCTCTCCAAACCAGTTGCCGATCATGAGCTCGCGCGCGCTCTCCGTCTCTTCGTCCGGAAAGTGGAACGCCGCCTCATCGTCGCTCCCGCCCAGCATCGAGCAACCCATGATCCCTACCGCCAGAATGGCGATCAGCCAATGTTTCATGCCGTTATCCTCCGTCGCACCACCCACCGGGTGCCGTCATCGCTTGCCCAGGCGTTCATTGCCGCGTTTGAAATTCCCCGTCGCCTTCGCCATCAGCAGCTGCTGGCCCCGGGCGTCGAGCGACTCCACCCTGGCGAGAAACTTGGTCGCATCCTTGCCGGCAAGCTGCGTGACGCGCCGACCGTGAAAACTGATGAACACACTCCCGTTCTTTGCCGTCTCGTAGGAAAAGCGACGTTCAGCGAGCGGGTCGGTTGTTTCCGTCATCGGTCGCGCACCCCTGTCTGCACCCTGCGGTGACGACACCAACAATGCAGCAACGGCTTGGATTCCGCGACGGGGACGGCGGAGGCCAAGCTTCGATCTGACATCGATACCGACGCACCACATTCGCGCGCATTCACGACCACTGAACCCACAGCATCGCGGACGCCACCAGTGCGATCACCATCAGCAACCCCACGCAGGCCCACTGAACCTCGCGTTCGCTGAACAACACGACACCCCTGGAATGTTTCGGCTCGCTGAACAAAAAACCACAAAATGCAAAGGTCGGAATCCAGCTGAAGAACGTCAGGCGATCGCGATGCACGTCCGCACCGAGTTGCTCCGGAATCACCAAGCCGGCAATCAGGACGTAAACGTACAGCGCACCTGCGAGAAACGCCTTTTTCGTATGTCGCGGATCGCGGGGGTCAAACCCGCGCTCCAGCGAAGAAATCCAGATTACGCAGGGGAAAACGACACAAAGTGTGAACAGCGCGTGGTACACGACTCATCAAAGTGCTGTCGCATCGCGATTACGACGCATCGTCACGCCGCCTGCGAGCGGAGACATCAAGCACCGCACCGAGCCCGGCGCCCAGCGCAATGCCAAGCGCGAGCTCATCAAACGCGGCACCGAGTGCCACGCCCAGAGCGACACCGAGGCCCAGGCCCACGCCGGAAGATGGCTTCTTACGTTTTGATCGATTCTCAGACGTCATGGAAGCTTCCCTCCTTGTTGAACCCGAGACAACTACCTTGGTGCATGTTCATCTCCCGAGTGACTACGACGCTTCAGGTAATGGCACCCATCGCCATGATTGCCCCGTAAACGGCCAAGTTCCAGACCACAATGGATATTCCCGCGACCATCTCCAACCGTCTCGGCATGCCGAGCGGCCTGACGCCGGGATCAAGATAGTGCTGAATCCAGCCCCCTTCGAATGAAGCCTGGCCGGCATGACGGCGAAGCCATTGCTCCAGAGGAGTCAGCGGGCAGGTC
>CALBOV010000125.1 GCA_937896565.1 uncultured Salinisphaerales bacterium | reverse complement strand
TCGACTTCTCCTATGAAGTCTCGCGCTCGCTGTATGCCTGTGAAGGGGCGCTGCTGGTGGTCGATGCCGGCCAGGGTGTCGAAGCCCAGTCGGTGGCCAACTGCTACACCGCCATCGAGCAGGGCCTCGAGGTGCTGCCGGTCCTCAACAAGATGGATCTGCCGCAGGCGGACCCGGAAAAGGTCTCCCAGGAGATCGAGGAGATCATCGGTCTGGACGCGACGGACGCCTGTCAGGTGTCGGCCAAGTCCGGCATGGGCATGGAAGCGCTGCTCGAGCGTCTGGTACGTGACATTCCGCCGCCCAAGGGCGATCCGGAGGCACCGCTGCAGGCGCTGATCATCGATTCCTGGTTCGACAACTACCTCGGCGTTGTCTCGCTGGTGCGTATCTTCGACGGTACCCTGAAGAAGGGCGAGAAGATCCGCCTGAAGTCCACCGGCCGCGACTGGGAAACCGGCGCGATCGGTATCTTCACGCCCAAGCGCAAGGAAACCGGCGTGCTGCGCGCCGGTGAGGTCGGCTTCATCGTCGCCGGGATCAAGGACATCATGGGCGCGCCGGTGGGTGACACCATCGTGCACACCAAGACCGCCGACAAGGTCGAGCGTCTGCCGGGCTTCCAGAAGGTCAAGCCGCAGGTCTATGCCGGCATGTTCCCGATCAGCTCCGATGACTACGAGGACTTCCGTGATGCGCTGCAGAAGCTGGCGCTCAACGATGCCTCGCTGGACTACGAGCCGGAGAACTCCGACGCGCTGGGCTTCGGTTTCCGTGTCGGCTTCCTCGGCACCCTGCACATGGAGATCATCCAGGAGCGTCTGGAGCGCGAGTACAATCTCGATCTGCTGACCACCGCGCCGACGGTGATCTATGAGGTGCTGATGGACAACGGCGATGTGCTGCCGGTGTCCAACCCGTCCAAGCTTCCGGACATGGCCAACGTCGATGAGCTGCGTGAGCCGATCTGCCGCGCTACCATCCTCGTGCCGCAGGAATATGTCGGCAACGTCATCACCGAGTGCGTCAATCGTCGTGGTGTCCAGCTCGACATGCAGTTCCTGGGTAGCCAGATCCAGCTGATCTATGAACTGCCGATGGCGGAAGTGGTGATGGACTTCTTCGATCGCCTCAAGTCCATTTCCAAGGGCTATGCGTCGCTGGATTACAGCTTCGAGCGCTTCGAGGCGGCCAAGCTGGTGCGTCTGGACGTGCTGATCAACGGCGACCGCGTCGATGCACTGGCGGCGATCATCCACCGTGATCATGCACATGGCCGCGGCCGTCTGCTGGTCGAGAAGATGAAAGAGCTGATTCCGCGTCAGATGTTCGATGTGGCGATCCAGGCGACGCTGGGGGGACAGGTCGTGGCGCGCTCCACGGTCAAGGCACTGCGCAAGAACGTCACCGCCAAGTGCTACGGCGGCGACGTCACGCGCAAGCGGAAATTGCTCGAAAAACAGAAAGCAGGCAAAAAGCGCATGAAGCAAGTCGGCAAGGTGGAGATTCCCCAGGATGCCTTCCTCGCCGTCCTCAAGATGAATGACTAGGAATCGTAGCCATGGATTTTTCGTTGTTGCTGGTGCTGGCCGTGGCCATCACCGGCATTGTCTGGCTGTTGGATATCGTATGGTGGCGGCGTGCGCGCCGCGCCCGGTTGGCCACGGCCGAGTCGCAGGTCGACGGTGAGCTGGATGCCGCGACCCGCGGCAAGCTGGCCAAGGAACCCTGGCCGGTGGATTATGCGCGCTCCTTCTTTCCGGTGCTGTTGATCGTGCTGGTGCTGCGCAGCTTCGTGGTCGAGCCGTTTCAGATTCCTTCCGGCTCGATGCGTCCCACGCTCAAGGTCGGTGACTTCATCCTGGTCAACAAGTTCACCTACGGGCTGCGGTTGCCGGTGATCAACACGGAAATCCTCGACCTCGGCGAGCCGGAACGCGGCGACATCATGGTGTTCCGTTTTCCGGACGACCCTTCGGTCAACTTCATCAAGCGCGTGGTCGGCCTGCCGGGCGATCGCATTCGCTACGAAGACAAGCAGCTTTACGTCAATGGCCAGCCAGTCGCCAAGTCGGTGACCGACGACGACGCCGATGACGCGCCCGGCGAGCGGCAATTCGAGGAACGCCTGGGGGATGTCGCCCATGCCATCTACAACAATCCGCAGGACCCCGGCCCGCAGATGCGCGAGGTCGTGGTGCCGGACGGGCAGTACTTCATGATGGGCGACAACCGCGACCATTCCAACGACAGCCGCTACTGGGGCTTCGTGCCGGAAGAGAACATCGTGGGCGAGGCCTTTGCCGTGTGGATGCACTGGGATGGCGGTTTGCCGAGTTTCTCCAGTGTCAGGCTCCTCGAATGACCCGGACTCTCGAATGACTCATACTGACGTTCGCATGACCCATACTAGGGGAGAGCGACGCTCTCCGACGCGTTATCAAGAACAGATGAAAAAGGCAGTTTCGTGAGTAGCCCTTTGCAAGCCCTCAGTCGACGGATCGGTTACCAGTTTCGCGATACCTCGCGACTGGAATTGGCGCTGACCCACCGTAGCTACGGGGGCAAGAACAATGAGCGTCTGGAGTTTCTAGGTGACTCGATCGTCAATTTCGTGATCGGCGAGGCGTTGTTTCAACGCTTCCCCCAGGCCCGCGAGGGTCAGTTGTCGCGCCTGCGCGCGCGTCTGGTCAAGGGGCAGACCCTGGCCGAGCTGGCGCGCGAGTTCGAGCTGGGCGAGTGCCTGCGCCTGGGATCCGGCGAGATGAAGAGCGGCGGATACCGCCGCGATTCCATCCTGGCCGATGGCGTGGAAGCGCTGATCGGTGCCATCTATCTCGATGCCGGAATGGACGTCGCCAAGGCCCGGGTCCTCTCCTGGTATGCCACCCGCCTGGAGTCGATCGACCTGCAGGACAACCAGAAGGATCCCAAGACGCGCCTGCAGGAATTCCTGCAGTCGCGCCAGGCGGCGCTGCCCCGTTACGAGGTCGTGTCGGTCGAGGGCGAGGCGCACGCGCAAGTCTTTACCATCGAGTGTCACGTCGAGATGCTCGAGGATCATACGCTGGGTGTCGGCTCCAGCCGCCGTCACGCCGAGCAGCAGGCCGCCGAAAAGGCGCTTGAAACTCTCGAACCTTCCCGGGGCAAGCACGCATGACGCAACACTGTGGTTTCGTGGCCATCGTCGGTCGCCCCAACGTCGGG
>CALBOV010000124.1 GCA_937896565.1 uncultured Salinisphaerales bacterium | reverse complement strand
TCGTCACCGGCGAACGGATGAAGCGAATCATGTCGTGAATCGCATCACCCGATTCCACGTGACCGCCGGGCGAGGAAATCAGCATCCGAATCGGCGCGACCTTGTCATGGTCCATGGCCAGCAGCTGCCGGCAGATGATCGCCGCGGTCTTGTCGTTGATGCCGCCGAATACCAGGACAAAGCGCGCATCGAACAGCAGCTTGCCTTCCAGCTTGAACACGTCGTTGAGCACCGAGGTATCCGGCTCCGATTCCAGTCTCAGGTCGTCCATCGTGCGTTGTAGTCCTTGATCGATTGAGTGAGGCGACCCGTGGATCGCGCTGTCTGCGGCAAGAGGATCGGCTGATTCCCCGCCACTGGCAATGGCGGCAGCGTCAGGGCGCAGTCGCCTGCGTGTCAACTCCGGTGCGCTGCTCGTCCAGGCTGCGGCGCACCAGTCGCGTCAACGCCTCCACCGCTTCCGGGTAGTCCAGACCTTCCGGACGGATGTTGGACACGCAGTAGCGCTGGGCGTCCGTACACCCGCGTCGGGGCGCCCAGGTCAGGTATGCGCCCAGGCTGTCCGGCGCGCTCAGGCCCGGCCGCTCGCCGATCAGCGACAGCGCCAGACGCGCACCCAGACGCTCTCCAACCTCATCGGCCAGCGCCACCCGCGCCTGCGTGGCGATGACAACCGGCGCGATGTTCAGATCGGCCAACCGCTCCATCAGTCCGGTCACTACGGGCACGGCATGCCGCTGCGCCGCCGTGGCCGACAGGCCATCGGAGACGACCACGACCAGGTCGAACACCGGGACGGTCGCGGCCGGCCCGTGCAACACCACATCGTCCGCCAGCCGCCTGCCCCAGTCCGGACGTGCCAGATAGGCCGCCCGATCCGGTGCCTGGCTCGCGACCCGGGTGCTGTCCAAACCCCGGTCCGTCAGCTCACGTTTCAGCGCCGCCACGTCCAGTTCGGCATGCACTGCGTCGCGGGCGAGCGCATGAGCCTGACTGAACGCCAGCACGGCACCCGTGGGCAGGCCGACACCCCGGCGTCCCAGCGCAATGCGCGCCGGCGTGCGCTCACGCAGCGCCTCCAGTGCGCTGGCGGGCTCCGTCGGAATCGGCGTTCGGCTCACGTCGACGACTCCGCGATGTGCTCGACCAGCCGCGCGGACTCCGCGGCCCCATCAGCCCTCAGACGCCCCTGCGCGTCGCCGAGGCCCATCCGCTGCATCCACGCCTCGAACTCCGGCGCCGGGCGCAGTTCCAGCAACTCGCGCAGATATAGCGCGTCGTGAAAACTGGTGCTCTGGTAGCCCAGCATCACATCGTCGGCGCCGGGGACACCCATGACGTAGTTGACCCCGGCCGCGCCCAGCGCGGTCAGCAGAATGTCCATGTCGTCCTGATCCGCCTCGGCATGGTTGGTGTAGCAGACGTCGACGCCCATCGGCAGGCCCAGCAGCTTGCCGCAGAAATGGTCCTCCAGGCCCGCGCGAGTGATCTGCTTGCCGTCGTACAAATACTCGGGACCGATGAAGCCGACCACCGTATTCACCAGCAGCGGATCGAAGGCGCGGGCGACCGCGTAGGCCCGGGCCTCGCAGGTCTGCTGGTCCACGCCGTGGTGCGCATCGGCGGACAGCGCGCTGCCCTGCCCGGTTTCGAAATACATCACGTTGTTCCCGACCGTGCCGCGGCCCAGCGACAGCCCCGCCGACCGCGCCTCACGCAGCAGCGCTAGATCAATGCCGAAACTGCGGTTGGCGCGCTCGGTGCCGGCGATGGACTGGAAGATCAGGTCCACCGGCTCGCCGGCCTCGATGGCCGCCAACTGCTGAGTGACATGCGCCAACACACAGGACTGGGTCGGTATCTCGAAGCGCTCGATCAGCCGAT
The DNA here is from genome assembly GCA_937896565.1 of uncultured Salinisphaerales bacterium. Lineage (GTDB taxonomy): Bacteria > Pseudomonadota > Gammaproteobacteria > Nevskiales > OUC007 > Abyssibacter. The sequence goes on along the minus strand of CALBOV010000124.1, from coordinate 89 downwards.
CCAGCGCACGCCAGATCGGCGCGAGGAGGGCCGGATCGTCCGATACCGGATTGACGCCGATGCAGGCATCGCCGGCTCCCAGCAGCAGG
>CALBOV010000123.1 GCA_937896565.1 uncultured Salinisphaerales bacterium | reverse complement strand
TTGATAGAAGTACCGGCACGATCCGCGCTCGCGCGGTCGTCCCCAACCCTGATGGACGGCTGACGCCTGGGCTGTTTGCGAGGGCCAAGCTCTCCACCGCAAGCTCTCGGCAGGCCGTCCTCATCGACGACCAAGCGGTTGGCACCGATCAAGGCCGAAACTATGTTCTGGTCGTGGGTGAAAACAACCAAGCTCAGTATCGTCCGATTGAGCTGGGTCCCGTAGTCGACGGTCTGCGCGTTATAAACGGTGGCCTGCAGGGTGGCGAAAAAATCATAATCAAAGGCCTCGTACGACCTGGTATGACTGTCACGCCGCGCATGGTGCCCATGCAGGGGCCGGCAGCACCGGCCGCCGGCGCTCCCGACGCGACTAAGACTGCGGCTAGTGCCCCGGCAGTCCCTGCGGAGTCTGCCAAGGCCGCTGGGGCGGCTGGGGCCGATCAGGTCAAGGCTGACAGCGCAGCTGGCTCAGCGGAGGCTCGCAAATGAATTTCCCCCGTTTCTTCATCAACCGCCCTATCTTCGCAATCGTCCTTTCGGTGCTGATGCTGATCGCGGGCGCGATCAGCTACTTCCAGTTGCCACTGAGCGAGTACCCTCAGGTTACCCCCCCAACGGTACAGGTCACGGCGAGCTATCCCGGCGCCAATCCGCAAGTGATTGCCGACACCGTGGCATCGCCGCTAGAGCAAGCCATCAACGGCGTGGAAGGCATGATGTACATGCAGTCCCAGATGTCCACGGACGGAAAGATGGTGCTCACCATCTCTTTCGAGCAACACATCAACGCCGATATCGCGCAAATCCAGGTGCAGAACCGGGTGTCGCGTGCGCTACCCCGGTTGCCACCCGAGGTCCAACGCATCGGCGTTGTGACTGAGAAGACCGCGCCCGACATCCTGATGGTTGTGAACATGCTATCGCCAGGGGATCGTTACGACCCGCTGTATGTGTCCAACTACGCGATGCTCAACGTCCGTGACGAACTGGCACGCCTGCCGGGCATCGCCAACGTGTTGCTTGGTGGTGAGGGTGAGTACGCGATGCGGGTCTGGCTCGACCCCGAAAAGGTTGCGTCTCGTGGCATGACCGCTAGCGATGTGGTCGCCGCCATTCGGGAGCAGAACGTGCAGGTTGCGGCCGGCTCTATCGGTCAGCAGCCTAACGCCTCGTCTGCCTTTCAGGTCACCGTCAACGCACTCGGGCGTCTCACCACCGAAGAGCAATTCGGCGATATCGTCATCAAGGCTGGCACCCACGGCCAGGTTACACGCTTGCGCGACGTGGCACGTGTGGAGTTAGGTGCGGAGAACTACACCATGCGCGCCCAACTTGATGGCGGCAACACGGTTGGCATTCAGATCCTGATGACGCCTGGCTCCAATGCACTAGATGTGTCTAGCGCGGTACGCGCGACGATGGATCGTCTACAAGCAAGCTTTCCAGAGGGCATCGAGTACAAGATCGCCTACGATCCTACGGTCTTCGTGCGGGCCTCGCTTCAGTCTGTAGCGGTCACGCTGCTAGAGGCGATTCTGCTGGTGGTGATCGTGGTGGTGCTGTTCCTGCAATCCTGGAGAGCGTCGATCATCCCGCTGATCGCCGTGCCGGTCTCGCTGGTCGGCACCTTCGCCGTAATGCACATGTTCGGCTTCTCGTTGAACACACTGTCATTGTTCGGCCTCGTACTCTCAATCGGCATTGTTGTGGACGACGCCATCGTCGTGGTAGAAAACGTGAAGCGCCACATGGCACTTGGCGAGTCGCCCAAGGACGCAGCGCTCAAAGCCATGGACGAGGTTACTGGCCCGATCCTGGCCATCACCTCGGTGCTGGCGGCGGTCTTCATTCCCTCGGCGTTCCTGTCTGGGCTGCAAGGCGAGTTCTATCGCCAGTTCGCGCTGACCATCGCGTTCTCGACCATCCTATCGGCGATCAATTCGCTCACACTGTCGCCCGCGCTGGCCGCCATCCTGCTCAAGCCGCATCATGGCGCGGCCCAGCCCGATCGAGTCACGCGCCTCATCGACGGCCTGTTTGGTGGCTTCTTCCGCCGCTTCAACCGCTTCTTTGACAGCGCCTCGAATGCTTATGTCGGAGGCGTGCGCCGCGCAGTTCGCGGAAGTGCTGTGGTGCTGCTGCTCTATGTCGGTTTCCTGGGGTTGACGTGGCTGGGCTTTCATAAGGTACCTGCCGGCTTTGTGCCCGCACAGGACAAGTATTACCTCGTGGGCATCGCCCAGCTTCCGACTGGTGCCTCGCTGGACCGCACCGACGCGGTTGTCAAGGAAATGAGCAAGATCGCGCTTGCCGAGCCTGGCGTCGAAAGCGTGATGGCATTCCCCGGCTTCTCCTTCAACGGCCCAGTGAATCAGCCCAACACCGCGCTGGTGTTCGCCATGCTCAAGCCCTTCAACGAACGAAAGGACCCGTCGTTGTCGGCGTTCGCCATTCAAGGCAGGCTCATGGGCAAATTCAGTCAAATACCGGACGGCTTCGTCGGGATTTTTCCTCCGCCACCGGTGCCTGGCCTGGGTTCAATGGGCGGCTTCAAGTTGCAGATCGAAGACCGTGCGGGCCTGGGGCCAGACGCACTTGCACAGGCCCAAGGTCAGATCATGGGCAAAGCCATGCAAGCGCCTGAGCTGGCCAACATGTTGGCCAGCTTCCAGGCCAATGCTCCACAGTTGCAGGTGGACATCGACCGCGTAAAGGCCAAGTCGCAAGGTGTGTCGCTGACCGAAGTTTTTGACACGCTGCAGATCAATCTGGGCTCGCTTTATGTCAATGACTTCAATCGATTTGGCCGAACTTACCGAGTGATGACGCAGGCCGATGCGAAGTTCCGTATGCAGGCTGAAGACATTGGCATGCTGAAGGTGCGGAACGCTTCGGGGGACATGATCCCGTTGAGCGCGATCGCGACGATCTCACGTAGCTCCGGTCTCGATCGAGTGATGCACTACAACGGGTTCCCATCAGCTGACATCAGCGGCGGACCAGCACCGGGCTATTCGTCTGGCCAGGCTACTGCCGCGATCGAGAAGATCGTGAGCGAATCGCTGCCGGACGGCATGACCTACGAATGGACTGACTTGACGTTCCAAGAAAAGCGGGTTGGCAACACCTCCATCTACATTTTTGCGTTGGCAGTGCTGTTGGCATTCTTGTTCCTGGCAGCTCAGTACAACAGTTGGTCGCTTCCATTCGCTGTTCTGTTGATCGCGCCCATGGCGTTGCTTTCGGCGATCGCCGGTGTTTGGCTTACGGGCGGCGACAACAATATCTTCACGCAAATTGGCTTCGTGGTGCTCGTAGGCCTGGCAGCCAAGAATGCAATTCTGATCGTGGAGTTTGCCCGTGCCAAGGAGAGTGAAGGTGTCGATCCGTTGGCGGCCGTGCTTGAAGCGGCGCGGCTGCGGCTGCGCCCGATTCTGATGACGTCACTGGCTTTTATCGCTGGCGTGATACCGCTGGTGCTCGCGAGTGGAGCGGGTGCCGAGATGCGTCACGCAATGGGTATCGCTGTGTTCGCCGGCATGTTGGGCGTGACGGCATTCG
>CALBOV010000122.1 GCA_937896565.1 uncultured Salinisphaerales bacterium | reverse complement strand
GTTGTCATGAGCGGTCTGGGCCTGCGGGAATCCGCGATCCGGTTCCGCCTTGGCGGCGTGGATCAGATCCGGAAATTTCATCGCGTCCTGAATGAAGAACACCGGGATGTTGTTGCCGACCAGATCCCAGTTGCCCTCGTCGGTGTAGAACTTCACCGCGAAGCCGCGGACATCACGGGCCAGATCGGCCGATCCCTTGTTGCCCGCAACAGTGGAAAAGCGCACGAAGACGTCCGTTTTCTTGCCCTTCGCCTGGAAGGGCGCCGCGCGGGTGACCTCCGTCAGAGGCTCATAGCATTCGAAATAGCCCTTGGCGCCAAAGCCCCGGGCGTGGACGACCCGTTCCGGGATTCGCTCGTGGTCGAAATGGAAGATCTTGTCGCGCATGACGAAGTCTTCCAGCAGCTTCGGCCCGTGCTCGCCGATCTGTAGCGTGTTCTGGTCATCGGCGACCGGCACGCCCTGTTGTGTGGTCAGTGTGGGATGGTCGGCATCCGCGGTTTGCCGCGTTTCGCCGCCGGAGCCTCGCGTTGTCTCGATGTCTCCGTACTGAACGGATTGAACATGCGGGCAGGCCGATGCCGCATTCGGGGTTGTGGATTCGTCTTTCACGGTGTCCTCCTTGACTGCTCGTTAAGGCGGACTGCGATTCTGGAACCTCGCAGCCAATAGATAGAACTGCCTGGAACATCGTCGTTCCATTGGCATCCTCTATCGTTGCGATAGCGCCCGGTCCGGACCGTACTGGAGGTGGCTTATTTCCCGAAGTGTGTCGCCAGAATGTCGACGACGGTCTCGCGCGTCAGCGGCTTGCCGAGAAAGCCGTCCAATTCCGGACTGCGTTCGGCTGATGCCCGGTGATCGGGATTGAGCGAGGTGGTCAGCATCATCACCACGATGGAGTGCTCCAGCAGCGTCTCCTTCCCTGCCTGATCGAGAAACTCCCAGCCGTTCATCAGCGGCATGTTGACGTCCAGGAGGATCAGGTCGGGCATCGTGCGCCCCGGGTCGGTGTTGGCGGCGCGCAGGTAGTCGATGGCCGCCTCGCCGTCATGCGCCTCGTTGATCGTTTCGGCGATGTCCATTGCCTCGATCAGGTCCCGGTGGAGGAAGTTGTCCGCCGGGTTGTCGTCGATCAGCAGGATTTCCTTGAGCTTGTTCATGATCCCGGCCTTTCAGGGCGATTCAGGTCGCCGTACCGACAACACCTCAATTGGAGGAGGCGTCGACCCGCACGCGGTTGGCATAGCCGTTCCGCAATTCCGAGACAGTGTGCCACCCCGATTCCGATGCCCTTGAAATTGTCACACCCGGTGGTGTTTCGGGAACTGGTCCCTCGCGATGCGCAGGGGGCCACGGTGCCGCGATTTCATCAGGCGTAAATGCCGTGGCTTCGGGGGGATCCGCTGGCGCTGGCCGGGGCTCACCGTCCGTAGCGGGCGGTGAGCGTCGCGGTGGCCAGCGTGTTGGCGTTGATCATGAAGCCGGCCATGGCCGCGGTCGCATCCTCAGGGACCGGCAGTGTGTCCACCGACAGCGCATGCAGCGTGAAGATGTAGCGGTGGGGCTTGTCACCGGCGGGCGGGCAGGGGCCACCGTAACCGGGCTGGCCGAAGTCCGTGCGGATCTGGCGGGCGCCATCGGGCAGCGCGCTGCCGTCCGGCGTGCCCGCTCCGCGAGGCAGGCCGTCCGTTGCCGCCGGCAGGTCGATCACCACCCAGTGCCACCAGCCGCTGCCGGTGGGGGCGTCCGGATCGTAAACCGTCAGCGCCAGGCTTTTGGTGTTTTCGGGTACGCCGCTCCAGGACAGCGCCGGCGAGCGGTTGTCGCCGGAACAGCCGAACCCGCTGAATACAAAGCGGTTGCCGATGGGCGTGGATTCGGAGACATCGGTACTGCCGAGCACGAACGACGGGCCGGCGAAGGCGGTCGAGCTGATCAGCAGACAGGACAGGGCGATCAGATGGCGCATGGTGCTGCTCCTGGAAAACCGATGTTCATGGTGACGCGTTGATCCGGGGCCGATGCGCCTCAACCGGTCATTCTTGCGCCCGAATCGCTCAATCCGCTGATCGCGCGGCCGGCGCGCAGTTCGCTGGGGGTGATGCCGTAGCGCTGCCGGAACCGGGCGGCGAACCGGGACGCGGACTGGTAACCGCAATCCAGCGCCACGGCGGCGATGGGGGCGTTGCCGCCCTGGAGCAGACCCAGCGCCAGTTCCATGCGCACGGCGTCCAGCAGTTCGCGGAAGCTCGTGTTGTCGCGTGCCAGATGGCGCCGCAGGGTCGATTCGCTCTGATGCAGCAGGGCCGCGGCGTCCTCGGCCCGCCAGGCATGACCGGGTCGGCTGCCCAGCAGGTTGCGCAGGCGTTCGCTGACGGTGGCCGTGGCCGGCACGTCGAGGCCCAGACCCAGATGGCGCAGCGTCAGCACGATTTCGCCGAGTCGGTGCCGGATCAGCGCCGGAGGCACGTCGGACGGGTTGTCCAGCGCGGCCAGGGCGTGGTCCAGCGCTTCACTCAGCAGCGGGTCACGCAGCCGGGCGACGGGTTGCGGGGACGTTCCGGAATCGCGCGGTGGCATGTCGCGAATCAGATCGGAGCTGATGCTCAGGCAGCGCGCGACATAGCGCCCGCCGGGCAGCGGGGTGTTGGTCAGGTCCAGCGATTCGCCGGCGCCGATGACGAGCACGTCACCGGCCTGCGCCTCGCCGACGAGGTCGCCGTGACGGAATCGCTTGATGCCCTCGACGATGTGGATCAGCGAGACCTGGGGAAAATGCACGGCGGCCAGACGCTGGCGCCTGCGCACGCTGATCAGCAGCGCCGCGCCGGGGGTGATGTCGGTGGCTTCGTCCATGCGTTCTCCGCGGTCAGGGCCGGTGGCAAGCCTGCTACAATTCGCGTTTCCTCAAGACGGAACCCCCGCGCTGCAGCGTGTCGTTCCGCCAGCCTCGTCGATGACTCAAATGTCCGCGAAATCCAAGACACTTTATCGCGTCGCGTTCATCAATAAAGGGCAGCTGTACGAGGTTTACGCGCGTTCCGTCGCCTCCAGCGAGCTCTACGGTTTTGTCGAAATCGAGGAACTCGTCTTTGGCGAGCGCACCTCGCTGGTGATCGACCCGTCCGAGGAAAAGCTCGCGGCGGAATTCGAGAACGTGAAGCGCTCCTTCGTGCCCATGCACGCCGTGGTGCGCATCGACGAGGTCGACAAGCGCGGCACGGCCAAGCTGACGCCGGTCGGGGAGGGCTCCAACGTGACGCCGTTCCCGATGTACACCCAGGGCAAGTCCGAAACGCCCTGATGCGATTCGCCTACCTGGGTAGCGGCAGTCGCGGCAACGGCGCCGTGATCAGCTCGGGGTCCACGCATGTGCTGCTCGACTGCGGTTTTCCCGCCGGTGAGGCGGAACGTCGCCTGCAACGTCTGGGACTGGAGGCGGCGCAGCTCGCCGCGGTGCTGGTGACCCACGAACATGGCGATCATATTGGCGGTGTCAGCGCGCTGGCACGGCGCCACGGGCTCGCGGTGTTCATGACGCTGGGTACGCGCGCGGCGGGCAAGATGCATGCGGATGTGGACGTGCGGGTGATCGACGGCCACACGCCGTTCACGGTCGATGACCTGGAGATCGAGCCCTATCCGGTGCCGCACGATGCCCGCCAGCCCTGCCAGTTCGTGTTTCATGACGGACAATGGCGCCTGGGCGTGCTGTCGGACGCCGGCTGCATCACGCCGCATATCCGCGAGATGCTGGCGCCCTGCGACGGTCTGGCCATCGAGTTCAACCACGATGTCGACATGCTCGCGCGCGGGCCGTATCCGCAGAGTCTGAAGACGCGGGTTGGTGGCCGGCTGGGGCATCTGAGCAATTGTCAGTCCGCCGCGCTGCTCGCGGAGATCGGCGCCGCGAAGTTGCAGCATCTGGTGCTGGCGCATCTGTCCGAGCAGAACAATTCGCAGGCCCTGGCCCGTGAGGCGGCGGCCACCGCGCTGGGTGTCGACACCGACTGGATACAGATCGCCGACCAGGAAGACGGCCTGGACTGGCGGACATTGGCGTCGTGAGGACGCTTCCGATTTTTACGACACAGGATTGATCGATGACCACTCGCTTGCTGCTGGGCCAGGCCGCGCTGTCCTCCTTTCGCCTGGACCGGTTGAACGCGGCGCTGGCCGAGGCCGGCAGCCCGGTCACGGTGCAGGGTTCGGCGTGGATTTATCTGGTCAACGCGTCGCGCCCGGCCGACTGGGACGTGATCGAAAAGCTGCTGCCCGGCGTGACCACGGAGCAGCCGGCTGGTGATGTCGCCCGCTACATCCTGCCGCGGGCCGGAACCTTGTCACCGTGGTCCAGCAAGGCGACCGACATCGCCCGGGTTTGCGGCATGGACGTGGACCGGCTGGAGCGCGGGCGCCTGCTGATGCTCAGCGCCGAGCCGGACCCGGCGGCGCTGGATCTGCTGCACGACCGCATGACCGAACAGGTGCTGCCGACGCTGGACGATCTGGACGCCGTGTTCGCGACGCCGCCGCGCCGGCCGTTGCGACACATGCCGCTGGGGGACGATCCGGTCGCCTCGCTGCGTGCCGCCGATGCCGAGCTGGGGCTGGCACTGTCCGACGACGAGATCGAATACCTCGCCGCGTTCTACGCGGATGTCGCGCGCGAGCCCACCGATGCCGAACTGATGATGTTCGCGCAGATCAATTCGGAGCACTGCCGGCACAAGATCTTCAACGCCCGGTTCACCATTGACGGCGAGCCGCAGGATCAGTCGCTGTTCGACATGATCCGCGCCAGCCACGCGGCTTCGCCGGACAGCATTCTGTCCGCGTACAAGGACAACGCGGCGGTGCTGGAGGCGAAGCCCAGTGGCCAGTTTCGCGTCAGCGGCGAGCCGGTCTACGCACTGACCGAGGAGCCGTCGCACATCTCCATCAAGGTGGAGACGCACAATCATCCGACCGCGATCTCGCCCGATCCGGGCGCCGCGACCGGCGCCGGCGGCGAGATTCGCGACGAGGCCGCGACCGGCCGTGGCGGCTACACCAAGGCCGGGCTCTGCGGGTTCTCCGTCTCCAACCTCAAGATTCCGGGCATGCCGCGGCCGTGGGAAGTCGATGTCGGCAAGCCGGGGCACATGGCCAGCGCCTTGCAGATCATGCTGGAAGGCCCGATCGGCGCCGCCAGCTACAACAACGAATTCGGCCGCCCGAACCTGACCGGTTATTTCCGAACCTATGAGCAGACCGTCGCCGGCCTGCTGCGCGGCTATCACAAGCCGATCATGATCGCCGGCGGTATCGGCAGCGTGCGCGATGGGCATGTGGAGAAACTGGCCGTGCCGGTGGACGCCAAGCTGATCGTGCTGGGCGGGCCGGCGATGCTGATCGGCCTGGGCGGTGGCGCCGCCAGTTCGGTCGGTGCCGGCGAGGGGCAGGAATCGCTGGATTTCGCCTCGGTGCAGCGGGCCAATCCCGAAATGCAGCGCCGTGCGCAGGAAGTCATCGACCGCTGCTGCGCACTGGGCGAGGCCAATCCGATTCTGTCCATCCACGATGTCGGCGCGGGCGGAATCTCCAACGCGTTGCCGGAGATCATCGACGAAGACGGGCGTGGCGGCGTGATCCGGCTCAGCGACGTGCATTCGGCCGATCCGTCGCTCTCCCCGATGGAAATCTGGAGCAATGAATCGCAGGAGCGCTACGTGCTCGCGATTGCCGGCGAAACGCTGGAGCAGTTCCGGGCGATTGCCCTGCGCGAGCGCTGCCCGTTCGCCGTGGTAGGCGAGGCCACCGCGAACCCGCAGCTCGAAGTGCTGGACCAGGACGGTGGTCACGCCGTCGACATGCCCATGCCCGTGTTGCTCGGCGAGACGCCCAGGATGCATCGCGACGTGGTGCGCATGACCTCGCCGGGTGATGGTTGGACCGGTGCCGATGTCGATCTGGCCGAGGCCGTCGACCGCGTGCTGCGGCTGCCGTCGGTGGGCTCCAAGCAGTTTCTGATCACGATTGGCGACCGCTGCATCACCGGGCTGGTGGCCCGAGACCAGATGGTCGGCCCCTGGCAGACGCCGGTGGCTGACGTCGCGGTGACCGCGGGCGGTTACACCGGCCATGTCGGCGAGGCGATGGCCATGGGCGAGCGCACGCCGGTGGCGTTGCTCAACGCTCCGGCCTCCGGTCGCATGGCCGTGGGCGAGGCGGTGATGAATCTGCTCGCCTCGGACATCGAACGCCTGGACCGGGTGCGGCTGTCGGCCAACTGGATGGCGGCCTGTGGCGAACCCGGGGAGGACGCGAGGCTTTACGACACGGTCCGGGCAGTTGGTGCCGAACTGTGTCCGGCGCTGGGCATCGCGATTCCAGTCGGCAAGGATTCGCTGTCCATGCGCGCGCGCTGGACGGCTGATGGCGAGAGCCGACAGATGAGCGCGCCCATGTCGCTGATCGTCACTGCGTTCTCGGCGGTGCGGGACATCCGCCGCACACTGACCCCGGTGCTGGACGCCACTGGTGACACGCTGCTGGTGCTGTTGACCCCGGCCGGGGTGCAGCAGCGTCTGGGCGCCAGTGCGCTGGCCCAGGTTTACGGCCAGACCGGCGATCTGGTGCCGGACCTGGACGATGCGACCGGCTTCAAGGCCTTTGTCGACACCGTGATCGCGCAAAAGGCCGAGGACCGGTTCCTGGCCTACCACGACCGCTCCGACGGCGGCCTGCTGACCACGCTTTGCGAGATGGCCTTCGCCAGCCGCTGCGGTCTGGACATCGACCTCGGAACGCAATTGCCGGTGCCTGCGCTGTTCAACGAGGAACTGGGCGCGGTCGTGCAGATTCGTGCCGACGAGCTGGAGGCACTGACCGAGGTTTTCTTCGCCATCGGCGCCGGCGTGCAGGTACTCGGCCGACCCAACGAGACGCAGACCATCACAATCGCCGTCGGCGGCGCCGAAGTGTTCGCCGCCACCCGTGGCGATCTGCAGCAGCGCTGGGCCGAGACGAGCTGGCAGATGCAGCGCCTGCGCGACAACCCGGCCGGTGCGGACAACGAGTACGCCATGCTGCTGGACAAGGCCGATCCCGGCCTGCATGCGGCGCTGACCTATGACGTTGGCGAGGACATCGCCGCGCCGTTCCTGAACCTGTCGCGGCCCAAGGTCGCGATCCTGCGCGAGCAGGGCGTGAACAGTGCCCGCGAGATGGCCTTCGCGTTTCACGTCGCGGGTTTCGAGGCCGTGGACGTGCACATGTCCGATCTGATCGATCGGGTGCATGCGCTGGACGACTACGCCGGCCTGATCGCGCCGGGCGGTTTCTCCTACGGCGACGTACTGGGTGCCGGCCGTGGCTGGGCGGGTTCGATCCGCTTCCACGCCGAACTGGCGAACCGCTTCCGCGACTTCGTGAGCCGGGACGACCGTTTCCTGCTCGGCATCTGCAACGGCTGCCAGATGATGGCGGAGCTGCGTGACCTGATCCCCGGTGCCGAGCACTGGCCGCATTTCGTCCGTAACGCCTCCGAGCAGTTCGAAGGCCGTGTGGCGATGGTGCAGGTGCCCAAGTTCACCAACTCGCTGTTCCTGGAGGACATGCAGGGTTCGCGGATGCCGGTGGCGGTGTCGCACGGCGAGGGTCGGGCGCTGTTCGCCTCGCCCGAGGATCAGGCCGCGTTGCAGGCCGCCAATGGCGTGGCCCTGCAATACATCGACAACCGCGGTGATGTGACCGAAGCCTACCCGGCCAACCCCAATGGTTCACCGGCCGGCATCGCCGGCGTGACGGCCGCCGACGGGCGCGTGCTGATCATGATGCCGCACCCGGAGCGGGTGATCCGCACCGTGTCGAATTCCTGGAACGATCCGTCCTGGGGCGAGTACGGGCCGTGGATGCGGATCTTCCGCAACGCGCGGCGCTGGGTGGGGTGACCGACGCGCGGCGGTGGATCGACGTCACGTCGTAAACGACGTGTTGGCTTCGGCTAGCTTTCGGACTGCTGCTCTGATGACACGGATGCCGTGTTCTTGAACCAGACATCGCGCTGCGGGAACGGGATGGTGACGCCGTTGCTGCGGAAGGCCTGGTCGATGGCGAAGCGCAGGTCGCTGGCGACGGCGTAGCGCCGGGTCACGTCGCGCACGTAGCACTTCAGCTCGAAGTCCAGCGACGAGTCGCCGAAGTTGCTGAACCAGACCAGGGGTTTCGGCGCCAGTGCCTGATCGGAGCCCATGACCTCGTCGTGGCCATCGGCGACCTCATGCAGCAGGCGCTTCACCAGCGCGGTGTCGCTGCCGTAGGCCACGCCCACGCCCACGGTGATGCGACCGAACTTGTCGCGCAGCATCCAGTTGGTCACGTGGTTGGAGATCAGATCGGAGTTCGGCACGATCACGTGCTGGCGGTTGAGCGTTTCGATTTCCGTGGCGCGGATGCGAATCTTGCGGACGAAGCCTTCGGTGCCGTTGACGTCGATGAAGTCGCCGGTGCGGATCGGGCGCTCGAACAGCAGGATCAGGCCGGAAACGAAGTTGTTGACGATGTTCTGCAACCCGAAGCCGATGCCGACGCCCAGCGCCCCGGCGACGATGGCGAACTTGGTCAGATCCACGCCCCCGATGGCCAGGCCGATCAGCACCGCGAGCACGAAGGCGCCGTAGCCGAACAGGGTGGCGACCGATTCCCGCAGCGAGGCGTCCAGCGGCGTGTGGGCGAGCCAGTTGGTCTCCAGCCTGTGGGACAGCCAGCGAAAGCCCGAGACCAGCATCAGGAACACGACGGCGCCGAGCAGCATCTGTCCCGGTACGACGCGGATGTCGCCGACGCTGATGCCCGTGGTGAGCAGACGGTCGATCATCTGCTCGCTGACCCCGCCGAGCCCCCACCAGTCCAGCAATGTCAGCGGCACCGCGATCCACAGGATCGCGACGATTGCCCAGTGAGCCCAGGTCACTTCGCGTAGTGGTTCGTCGAGGTCCGCGCCCGCTTGCGCGCGCAGGCGCTGCTGCCAGATCAGCTGCCCGGTGGCGATGCCATCGGACAGACGGGCGAGCAGCACGGTGAGCCCTGCGGCGACCGCCACGAGGCCGAACGACTTGGTCAGCAGCAGAAACGGCCAGACCGGGTGGGTGAACCATTGCTGTTGCAGGCCGTACCAGGCCGTGGCCGCGGCAGCCGCGCACAGCGCCGCAATCGGGGCAATCCAGCGCACGTTGTCATCCTTCCAGAAGCACTCGTCGCATTGTAAGGATTGCCCGCCTGAAGTGGGCGGCGTGGCGGTGCTGACGTGGGCGGGCCATACCCCCGACGGTCATGATCCGGTTTCGGCCGCTTCGCCAGGTCAGGATGTGCGACCGGGTTTCAGGTGTCTTCGCAGACGAACCAGGGGCCGGTGATTTCGTAGGTGCCGCCGGACATGCCGCTGACGTACAGGTGTTTGCCGTCCGGGCTGAAGGAGGGGCCGGATGGGCCGCCACCGGCGACGAATTGCAGTAGCGGAACCTGACGGCCATCCGGCAGCAGCCCGACGACCTGAGAGTCATCACCATCCTCGCAACAGATGACGTCGCCATCGGCGTTCATGATCAGGTTGTCCAGCGCGCTGAGGATGTTGTTCTCACCCACATCGTCGTCGTAGATCGCCTGCACGGTGGCCGCGGCGATGTCGTAGCGCCACAGGCGGTTGTCGCCCTTGGTCGAGAACACGATGCTGTGATCGGTGGCGTGATACCAGATGCCCTCGCCGCCATCGAAGTGTTCCGCTTCCGGCAACTGCCGGCGGATCGGCCGCAGAACGGCTTCATGCGGGGACAGCGTCAGCGGTTCCGGATTGGGGACGTCCGCCCAGGTCACCGCGCGGGGTTCGAAGATGTCGCCGGCCTCGACAACCGCCGCCTGCAGCCGTCCGCTGCCGAGGTCGGGTCGCCAGTGGTCCGCGACGTTCCGGTCGGGGACGAAGCGATAGAACAGGCCGCCGTTGCCGTCGGGGTCATTGCGCTGGTCCTCGGTCAGATAGACATGCATTGGATCGGATCGCGGATCCACCGCGGCCGCCTCGTGCTGGAACTTGCCCAGCGCCGGAAGCCGCACCGCGTCATCCGCCGTGCCGAGCGGATAGCATTCGTACACGTAGCCGGTGTCGGTTTCCTCGCAGCTGAGCCAGGTGCCCCAGGGGGTCGGGCCGCCGGCGCAGTTCTTGGTGGTGCCGCTGAGAATCGGATAGGCGTCGATCAGCTCGCCGTCGGCATTGAAGCGCAGCGCGCCCACGCCGGCTTCGTAGAACACGTTGCGCTCGTTCTCGTCCTCGTTCTTCTCGCTGTTGGAGACATAGACCCAGCCGCCATCGTCGGCGGGAAAGCAGGCGCCGCCATCCGGCAGTTCGTGCCAGATGTAGTCCTTGCCGGGAATCGGCGGCTCGCCCGTCCTGGCGACCAGCTTCACGGTGAACCCTTCCGGTACGCGCAGACCGAAATCGCCAAACATCTGCGGTTCGCCCAACGGGCCGATGTTCGCCAGGTTCGATTTCAGCAACGGCGTGCAGCTCGCGGCATCCGTGGGCAGGCCCGGCGTTGCGGGGCCGCCATCGCTGCATCCGAGCATCCAGCCGGACTGGAGATAGACGCCGGCCTGGGCGGCCATTTCAAGAAACTGGCGACGGGTGTAACGAGCCATGAGGAGACATCCTTGCGCGACATTCAGGAGCGGGTTGCCGTGGTCCGTCGTCGGTCGGGCTCTTGAGTGCCGCGCCGGGTCGCGGGCAGCCCGTCGACCGATGTCGGGGAGGCAGCCTTCTATCATGCGGCCGTCCGGTGACAGCCCGATGACGGGGCGCAGTGGCTTAGCGGCCGGCGTGTCCGTCGTCGTTGAGGTGCAGGCCGCGTTCGTAGATCCGGTTCATCCGTGCCGGCGACAGACCGGCGAGATAGCCGAGCTTCATCAGCTGATTCATGGTCGCCTGCCGCCAGACACCGTTGCGGCTGTACCGGGTGGCGGAGGTGGTGGCGGGCGTGTCGAGGCGATGTGGGCGGCCGTGGCGCAGCAGCAGACGGGACAACGCGGTGTCCTCGAAGATGTCCAGTTCCGGAACCATCGCCGCCAGCAATGGCTCGCGTCGGCAGAAGATGCAGTGGTCGAGGTAGACGATCCCCCCGTGGTCCATGCGCACACGGTTGGAGTAGAACGAGGTCCAGGCCAGCAGTGGATGGTCCTGATCGAAGCGATGCGTGAAGCCGCCCCAGGTCACGTCGGCGGGCAGGGCGAGCAGCGCATCGATCGCACCGGGTGCGAGCAGGCTGCGCGGGTGATGCAGTAGCACCATGTCCGCCGAGGTGGCGTGGATGCCGGCATTCAGGCGTTGCGCCCGATTGCTCGCGGGCAGGTTGATCAGGCGCGCGCCGCTGTCGACGATGCGCTCCGCCGTGCCGTCGGTGCTCGCGTTATCCACGCAGATCAGCTCGACCGCGGGATGGGTGCGCAGGCTGGCGAGTTGTCGCGGCAGGTAATCCAGCCCCAGCTCGTTGCTGGTGGGCAGGATGACGGCGATCACGCGGCGGAGCAGGCGCCGCCGCCGAGCACGCAGAACTTGGCGCAGTGCGGATGGTTGAGCCGAACCGGTTGCAGTGACTGCTTGAGCGAACGACCCATCTCGAACTGGGCGTCGTAGGGCAGCAGCGTGCAGGCGGCGACCACGGGATGTGGCTC
>CALBOV010000121.1 GCA_937896565.1 uncultured Salinisphaerales bacterium | reverse complement strand
GACCGAGCTCACCAGCTGACTTTGTCCGTGCCGTGGACGCGCACTCGATCCACGTCGGGGCGGCCGTCCGCGGATGCGGTGGTTCGGCGGGAGATCAGGATCAGACGGCCATCCTCGGTCTGCGACCCGGTGGGCGTGGCAACCAGCCGGAAGCAGATGGCGCTTGAACACCCCGTGGCAGTAGGCGTGGCCAGACTGAGGATGTAGCCGCGCGCGTCCGCCGCATCGGAGGCGCCGGGGCAGCGGTAGCCGTCATTGGCGTCCACGTCGTATCCCAGCGCTCCGATGGTGGTGGCGTAGCGGTGGTTGCGCACGAAGAACTTCTCCATGCGTTGCTGGACGTCGTTGACGCAGTGCTTCCCCTGGGCGCGGGTGCTCTTGGTCATGTACGACTGATAGCCGGGGTAGGCGAGCGCGGCGAGGATGCCGATGATCGTGACCACGATCACCATTTCGATCAGCGTGACGCCGGTCTGACTCACTCGCATATGTAGGTCTCTTGCCAGCTGATCTCACCGCTGCGTGCCGCCTGCGAAACCAGGCCGCGGCGGCGTTCGATAGCGCCGGTTGACGTTTGGGTAAGAACGGTTAGTCCGCGACTATCGCGGCCAGTGCCTAGGTGCAGACTGGGCGATGCGCCCAAACCGGCACCGAGGTCCACCGAAGCGATCGCCTCATTCAGGCTCTCTCCATCGAAGGTCGCGACTTGCGTGCCGAAAACCGGCAATTCAGGTGATGGTGTTCCCGTCTTGAAGTTCAGACCGTAGAGTCGGCTGGCGCCTTCGCCGCCACACAAGTCTGCGCTGGGCGTGAATGGGGTAGCAAATACCACATCCCCAAGCACGGAAAGCTGCGTGACCGAACGTTCAGCCGATGCGCCAACGGCCAGTTCAAGTTTCCAGCCCTTCGCATCTGCAATTTTCTGCTGCAGCGTCACGTAGTCGGTGATGTCCGTAACACCATCGACGACTCCGTTCGTGGCGATCCGCGCAGACGAGACGTCGACTAGTTTCGTGACATCGAGTCTTGGTTCAGACTCACCCCCGGTCAGCAGCAACGGGTCCGCGTCCAGAACGCCAAACAACATCTGCTTGTCCGTACTGCTTTTATCCTGAGGGCCGAAGAATCGTCCACTCCCGCCAAGAACGTACCGGTTGCCCTGATTGTCGATGGCAACGGAGGGTGTTGCGACCACGGGTTCGTCAGTCTTCAGAAGGACTTCGGGTGTTTTGAAACCGCTTGCGTCCCTGCCGATCTTGTAGAGAAGGCCATTCGGATTGGCTTCTGAACCACCGATTGTGCCGAAGTAGACGGCGTCTGCCTTGAAATCAAGATTCCAATCGACTGTTACTGGGTCACCGGTGAATGCATTGGAGTCTCCTAGATCGTAGGGGTCAAAGTTGCTGTCCAGCTTTAAAGTCTTTAAGTCAATGACGAACAACTTTGCGGTGTCGGTTGTCGTACCGCGCGTGATGTCCGAAGGGCCAGACCCGAACACAAGGTACCATCCCTCCGCCGCCAGATTCCCAGAGTTGTTTCCTGTCTTAGAGTTAGCGACGACGGTTGGAAAGCTGGTCGCAAAGCCGAGTGATGGATGAGTGAACTCAGCTAGCACCGTCGGCGGTACCTCAGGGTCAGTGACATCCATGATCACGTAACCAGATCTTGTGACGATCTCGTTAACCGATCCGAAATCGTTGTATCTGTTCTTGTTTCTGTTGTTGGGTAACACCAGCTCGCCACCTCCGAATCGGAAACCCGCAACCAACACGGTTCCCCATCCGTTGGGGTGCGTAGCGTCGGCGGAAAAGATTCTTGCATCAAAGATTCTGGGTTTTCCGTCGAAGTAGGGCACGTGCGCGTAATCCGGATCGCCAAGCCAGCGCAGATGCGGCAGAAGGTTGAACGGGACATAAGCCCACAGCTCGCTACCCAGTGGGTGCTCTACTTTGCAGCCACCGCCCTTGGTCAGGAATCGCTGACTCTGTGGGTCGTAGCAGCCGCCGTTGATTGCGTGCAGCATGCCGTCATTCGCGCCAACGTAGACGACATTTCGCCGTTGGGCATATTTGCGTCTGAACGTGTCATAGGTCTCGTCGTTGTAGAGCAAATCGAATGCTTCGGCCGGGGCGGCAGCGACGGTGGGTGTGCTGTTGACAATATCCCCGAGCCGCATGACTTCGGGCGTTCCGTCGTTGTTGTAGTCGATGGTTCGATTGCGCGAGAGCGACGTGTTCGATTCTTCCCCCCGGATGTAATTCACCAGAGACTTCGCGGCGTCGACCCCCGTGCCGCCACGGTTTCGGCGAAAATTCAATATTCGGAAGTTGTCACTCGAAATATTCGAAGCGACAAAGTCAATCTGTTCATTGGCGTCGACCAGGCCGTCGAGGTCATAGTCGAAGAAGGTGATGATGTGACGTCCGGTGTTCGCGGGCTGGCCGTAAATTCGCTGTGATGTGACGGAAGACACCGCGGATAGTTGTTCTCGCGCATTCCACAGTGTGTTGAGATCGCCGATTTCCTGGACTGAGGGTGTGACCGTGTCAGGGTCACCCTTGTAACGTCGGAAGCGGACACGTCCTTGTTTGTCATCGAAAAAGAGTTCAACAACCGGATCGGCCGTGTAGCTTTCGAGAACGGCATCACCATCATCCTCACGCAGGTTTCCGTCGCCATCGATCCAGAGCGAGTGGACGGTTCCGATCCAGCGAACCTCCCGGCCATCGTTGTCAGTCCTGGAAGGTTCAAACAATGCCTGATAAACGGCCCCTTCGCCTTCCCGCGCGTTGGCTACGACCGCCGCGGCTGTTCCCGATGCGGTGCTCGAAATGATTTTGTCGAACACCGACTGCAGTGCAGCTTCCAACGCAGCCGGGTTGTCGACGAAAAAGTAGTTGTCCGGGATGCCGTCCGGGTTGGCTGTTCCGCTCGTGTCTAGTTGGTCCCATTCGGCCTGTTTGTCGGGGAATCCGTACCCTGCGTCTCCAACTGCATCGGACTCGTTGAACCCTCCGTACTTGGACGCGTAGTACAGGGGTGCTTCGAGCAGCAATCCGTCCGTGTCGCCCAGCGTATATGTCACCGAGGTCGGACCATGCTGGCCGCTTCCTGCGCCGGCACCGCTGGAGCTGGGTCGACAGTTGCTACAGCCGAGTACGCCTGTGGGATCGGTGAAATCAACACCCTCGATCCCGGAGTGCGCATGAAAGCCATCTTGCGTGGTTCCGCTAATGATGTAGCCGAACAACTGCTTCGTTGAGGTGGACTCGGCGACGGTTTCAGTCGTGACGGTGATTTTCGTGGCGGTGATCTCGTAATTGAGCAGGCCCCAAACATCCTGATCGTGGTCACCGCCCTGTTCACTGTCCTCCCAACTGACAAAGAACTTGCCTCTCCCGGTACCGGAGGATTCGGAGTGTGGTTCAACGATTCTGAATCGGACCAACGATCCGCCACCTGGTCGATTCGGATCGGATAGATTTCGATAAGCGGGGAGCAGTGTCACACGGCGTGAGGGATCACCCGGAACGGGAATCACAACCTTGGGGACGGCGGGCG
>CALBOV010000120.1 GCA_937896565.1 uncultured Salinisphaerales bacterium | reverse complement strand
CACGGAGTTGGCGCCGCCGAACTCCGCCTGGTACTGCTTGAACACGTTCATGTACGGGTGTTCGAGCGGTATCGATTTCTCGAAGCCCGCATCGGGTTGGAGTTGGGCCGCCTGGTAGCCGAGGATCACGGTCAATACCGTGAGCCAGAGTATTCCGACCCAGCGTTTGCTGTAGATCAGTGGCTCGACGACGCGGAGGATCCGATCGGTCCATCCGCCGGTTGACGCTGAAGTGCCTGCCATAGTCTCCAAACTCCCTGTACGGCGTGCTTGGTTTCACGCCGGTCTGATTGCGGACTTCAGCGTCCGATTGCGAGGTGGTTCAGCCCGGTTTCTCCTCCGAGCACCAGGTTGTCGTCCAGCTGATCGATATCACCCACCGCGGATGCGCCACCGCCGGGAACCCGCGCCAGCTCGGATTCCCCCTCGGTATAGCGGACGATCGTGCCGTTCACGCCCACGAAATAGGTGTGGCCATCGTCGGCGACGAAGGCATTGAACAGCGAGTCGTTGCCGTTGAACGTCAGCTGCGTGGCGCCGCCCTCGGGCATCTCGCCCAGCGGGTATTCACCGTACTCGTCAGGTTCCAGCGTGGGCAGTTCCACGACATTCGGCAGCAGATAAACGTTACCCCGCAGGCCGAAGATGATCGCGCCGGTGTCTCCGTTGGGCACGGCGCCGAAATAGGAGCCGAAGTAGGGGCTGGCTACGCGGTCCCAGGTTTCGCCGCCGTCGGTGGAACGGGCGAGCATGCTGCGCTCGCCGGCGATCAGCAGCGTGCCGTCCGCCAGTTCGGTGATCGAGTAGTGGTGCAGCTCACCCTGACCGACCGGCGAGTCGACCGGGGTCCAGCTGTCCCCGCCGTCGTCGGTCCGCCAGAACAGGTCGTAGGCGCCCACGGCCAGCCCGTTGTCGGCGTCGAAGAAATGCAGGTCGTAAACCGCCTGTTCCAGCTCCGGCTGGTAGTTCTGCAACGACCAGGTTTCGCCGCCATCCTCGGTCTTGAGAATGGTCGCGTCATGGCCGCCGATCCAGCCTGTGTTCGCGTCCAGGAACTCCACGCGGGTCAGCATGACCGAGACCGGCATCGGGATCTGCGTCCAGGTTTCACCGTCGGTGGAGCGCAGTACATGCCCGCGTTCCCCGACCGCGATGAGCGTGTCACCGGCCCGGGCGAGGTCGGTCACGATGCCGTCATCGGCCAGTGCCGACAGCACCGAGTGATGCGGCTGGATCGGATCGTCCTGTGGCGCGGCGAACGCGGCGCCGGCCAGAGCGAAGGGGAATGCGGCTAGCCAGACGCTGCGCATGGTGAATCTCCCTGATTCTGTTCCTGATTGCCCGCAGGCAAGC
Source organism: uncultured Salinisphaerales bacterium (assembly GCA_937896565.1). Lineage (GTDB taxonomy): Bacteria > Pseudomonadota > Gammaproteobacteria > Nevskiales > OUC007 > Abyssibacter. The sequence continues at coordinate 13,515 of CALBOV010000120.1, read as the reverse complement.
CAACGGATGCCGGGAGGCGGGCAGCTGCCGCGCCTCCCGGCCGGTGGTGCTATCGCGTCGCGCGGCGCTTCAGCTCACGCGGATCGAAGAAGCGGGTGTCGTAGTCGACGAACTGGTTGTTCGCCTCGTCTTCCGAGCGCAGCGCGGTCGCGAAATACGAACGTGCCTGGAGGTCGTAGATGATCTCCGGCACCGTGGTCGAAGCGGGCAGGCCGCGTTCCACGATCAGGTGGCCTTCCTGCACCTTCCACAGGTTGCCGCGGGTGTCGTAGCAGTCGACCGCGACAATGTTCCAGCTGTCCTCGTCGACGTAGAAGCGACGCTTGCCGAACTTGTGGGTCGTGCCTTCCTTGAGGTCGGCTTCGACGATCCACACGCGGCGCAGCTCGTAACGGGGAAGATCCTGGTTGATGTGGCTCTTGCCGATCACGTCCTCGTACTTCACCGACGCTTCGTTCATCGCGAACGAGTTCACCGGGATGTACATCTCCTTCTTGCCGATCAGCTTCCAGGTGAAGCGATCCAGCGCACCGTTGTACATGTCGACCTGGTCATAGAACTGGTTGCCGTCCGTGCCCTCGTACGGATTGTCGTAGGCGACCGACGGCGCGCGGCGCACGCGGCGCAGGGCCGGCGGGTACAGCCAGGCGCTGCGGTAGTCGACGTGCTCCCAGGCCATCAGGAACAGGCCGGCATTCCGGGGCGGTGACAGGATTTCGGCCACGTAGTAGATCGTGATGTCGTCCTTGTCGTTGATCGGCACGTGGTCCCCGGACAGGTTGCCGTAAGGGAACAGCACATCCTCACGCAGCGTGGATTGGGTGTAGGAACCGTCCGGCAGCACGATGAACTGGTTGTTGAAGCGCTGCTGCGCCTTGCCCCGGTACTTGAGGCGGTGGTTCCAGATAACTTCCGCGCCGTTCTTCGGAATCGGGAATGGGAAGCCCACCTCGGCGCCCAGCAGCAGGTCGGTGCCTTCCAGTGTCGCGTTGGTTGCGTTCTTCTTGGTGTACTCGTAGTACTCCTCGGGGAAGCCGGAGCTGCGCCGCGTCGGGTACACGTTCATCTTGTAGGTGTCGCCGTAGGCGTTGAACAGGGCCAGATGACCCACGGTCAGCTTGTCCTTGTACTGGTCGACGTTGTCCTTGGTGATCGTGAACTTGATCGCGTCGTCTGCGAACGGGTCTTCCCAGTGCGTCGGCTCCGAGATATCGAGCTTGGGCAGGCCGCCATCCCAGGCGGGAATGGTGCCGTCGGCATTGCCGGCTTTCTCGGCGCCGATCGGGGTCAGCTCGCCGCCCAGCTTGGCCGCCTCTTCGGGGGATACCTTGGCAACGGCGGGCAGGGCTGCCAGCGACAGCGCGCCGGCAAGAATGAATGGCGTGGTTCGCATCAGATTGCTCCTCAGATGAATTCGATGGGCGCCGATCTCGCTTCGGCGCATGTCAACGTGTGTGGGGCAGGCGGCATTCAGAACCGATACCGGGCACCGAGCTGGGCGAAGTCACGGTCGCGCAGCAGGTTGTTTTCCTTGGCGCCCGTGTACCACTGATACCCGGCCGTGAACGACAGCGCGTTCTTCACGCGCATCTCGATGTTCAGGGAATACTGCTGGCGGCCCTGCACGAAGCGCTCGCCCGGACCCGGGGAAATGCCGTAGACATCGTGCTTGACCAGGAACACCGGCTCGAAGCTGATGCCCGGGAACACGCTCTCGTAACGCACGATGGTGATCAGGTCGTAGCCGAAGGAGTTGGCCGTGGTCCAGCGGTCGGGGTTGGCCTGCTGGGGGTTGAAGCGGGCGCCCGAAGGGCCCACCCAGCCGCTGTTCGCCAGCCCGTCCAGATTGCCGTCGGCGCCGGAGCCGTCCGCGCCGGCCGAAGCGTGGGTGTACTGGCCCGGGCCCTCGATCTGCAACTCGTCCAGGTCCGGCAGGTCCAGAATATGCGTGCCGCCCAGTTCGAACAGGAAGATGATCTGGTCGGCGCCGACCCAGTTGTCGGGACCCAGGATGTAGGTTGCGCCGAGAATCCAGTTGACGGTCTGGAATTCCTCGTAGCCGCGAATGTAGTCGCCGGGTTGCAGGCCGTTCTCGGCACCGGACCAGCCGTCGATGCCCCGGTATTCCAGCAGGTAGGAGGGGCCGACGAATTCCTGGCCGGTGATCGTCGTAACCGTGCTCCCGATGCCGGGCAGCGAAACGTCCAGAAAATCGTCCGAGCTGCCGGGCACGCATTGTTCGGTTCCCAGCGGGCGGGCCGAACAGCCGGAGGGGAAGGGCGTCGCTAGCGCGGAGAAGCCCACATCCACGTACGACACCTGGAGCGGGTCATTCGGTCGATAGACGAACTCGCCCTGCAGCGAAACCTCGCCGACGGCGGTGTTGAACGACATGCCGAACAGCTTGACGTCTTCCGGGTATTCGAGCTGGAACTTGACGGTGTCCAGCGGGTAGGCGGTACCACCCTGACCCGGCGTGGCGTAGGTCGCCGGATTCGTGGAGCGGCCGGTGTCCTGCTCGGCGGCGCCGCCGTTGGGATCATTGTTCGGGTCACCCTGGTAGGTGATGGCCCACAGCGCGGCGTCCAGCGAGGCGCCCGGACAGGCGGTGAGGAAGGCCAGCGTGTCCCCGAGCTGGGAGCCCGTGGGCGCGGCGTTTTCCAGGCAGCCGATGTCGCCCGCGTACGCCGACAGGATCGGCAGCCGGCTGTGGTAGTTCGCGAAGTAGAAGTTCAGCTCGGTGCCGGTCAGCAGGTCGGGCAGGTACATCGACAGCGCGAGGCCGTACTGGCCGTTGTCGCGGGCGTCCTTCTGCGGGAGCAGATCCGCGGTCAGGCTGGTTTCGGCCAGCGCGGACAGCAGGCCCTGGTTCGCGATGGACAGTGAGTTCGGGTCTTCCGGCGTCTTGCCGAAGCCGACGGAAATCGTCTCGGCGGAGTTGTTGGTATCAACATCGACAAACGACAGGAAGGCGCCTGGTGGCGGAACAACGACGGGCTGCCACTCGTAGCCGTACCAGCCCGAGATGCCGATGTCGTAGGTCAGGTCGGTCTTGAACGATACCGCGCCGAGCGGTTTGAACACCTCGTCGATGTTCAGGAACGCCGGACGGTTCAGCGCGTTGGCGTCCAGGGCGCCGAAGGTGTTCAGCGAGCCGACCGCGAGGTAGGTGGATTCGCCCCAGTTGATCAGCTGACGGCCGACGGTCACGTTCAGGTCGCGATCACCGAAGAACGGCAGGCGGGTGGCCAGGCGGAAGTCCAGCAACTCCATGTCCAGGCCGACCGTCTCCTGCTGGCGGTCATTGCGTTCGACATAGACAGGCTCGCCACGACTCAGCCGCGTGTTGCCGGTCCCGCCCGGGCCGTAAGGAAAGGCGGCATGCGGGTTGTTGGCGATCGCGTTCTCGGTGATGACGTTCGGGTGGAACTCCGCCCGATCGTAGTTGGCGAAGTCATAGTGTCCGTAGTAGCGGGTGAAGAACTCCCACTCGAGACCGAGGGCGTCGAAGTCCAGGGAAATGTCCTGGGAGAACTTGAACAGCCCCTGGGTGACGTCGTACTTGTCGTAGTTCAGGTTGCCGTCGTCCGCATTCACCGAGAACACGCCCGGCGCGTCGACCGCGAGCTGGTTCTGTCCCGGGCCTTCGCCGATGATGCCCAGGCCGGGTTCCGGGTTGCCGTTCTCGTCGAATCCGTTGCTGTGACCCTGGCACGATGAGACCGCGCAGAGGTCGGGGTTCAGGTTGGACTTGCCGACCAGGCGGCTGTCGCGATCCTGCATGCGCCATTGCGCCCCGACTTCCAGTGTCGTGTTGATCGTGCCGGTGACTTCTCCGAAGTCCAGTTGCAACGCGTATGCCGGTGTTCCTGCCGTCATTCCGCTCGCACCCACGATGACCGCAGCAAGCCGGCGTGTCTGCCCGCCGGTCAGCTTCCGCAGCTTGACCATCTCTGTTGTCTCCGCCACTGCCGCTGTCCCGCGGCAGGGTTATTTATTGGTCATGCCGAAGCCGACCATGTGATTGTCCTATGAGTGCGACCAGCCTCGATGGCCGCACGCCACCACCCGCCAATCTACCGCATCTCCACAGGATTGACAGGTCGTTATCTAAAATTAAACGATCGTTCACATGGACTCAAGTCGCGGCGCAGTCTGTCCAGGCCGTGACGCCCTGTGTCAGAAGCGGTAGCGGGCCCCAAGCTGAGCGAAATCGCGATCCCTGAGGACGTTGTTGCCCTTGGCGCCCGTGAACCATTGGTAGCCGGCGGTGAAGGACAGCGCGTTGCGCACGCGCATCTCCACGTTGACCGAGTACTGCTGGCGGCCCTGCACGAATCGCTCGCCAGGGCCCGGGGAGATGCCGGCGACATCGTGCTTGATCAGGATCACCGGCTCGAAGCTGATGCCGGGGAACACGCTTTCGTAGCGCAGGATGGTGATCAGGTCGTAGCCGAAGGAATTGCGTGTCGTCCAGTGGGATGGATCGGCCTGCTGCGGGTTGAACCGGGCGCCGGAGGGGCCGACCCAGCCGCTGTTGGCGAGCCCGTCGAGATTGCCGTCCGCGCCGGAGCCGTCCGCCCCGGCGGAGGCATGGGTGTACTGGCCCGGGGCCTCGATCTGCAGTTCCGCCAGCGGCGGCAGGTCGAGAATGTGCGTGCCGCCAAGCTCCAGCAGAAAGATGGCCTGGTCCGCTCCGAACCAGTTGCCCGGGCCGAGCACGTAGGTTGCGCCGAGAATCCAGTTGATGGTCTGGAACTCTTCATAGCCGCGGATGTAGTCACCGGGTTGCAGGCCGTTCTCGGCGCCGGACCAGCCGTTCACGCCGCGGTATTCCAGCAGATAGGACGGGCCGACGATCGACTGGCCGGTAATGGTTGTCACCGTGTTGCCCAGGCCCGGGAGCGAGACATCGAGAAAGTCTTCAGGCCCTCCTGGCGTGCAGACGGTCGGATCGGCCGAGCAGCCGGATGGAAACACCGTCTGCAATGCCGAGAAGCCGACATCCACCGCGGAGACCTGCAAGGGATCCTCCGGGCGATAAACCATCTCGCCCTGGAACGACACATCGCCGATCGCGGTGTTGAACGAAAAGCCAAACAGGTCGATGTCCTCCGGGTACTCCAGCTGGAACTTGACCGTGTCCAGCGGGTAGGCGGTGCCGCCCTGACCCGGGGTCGCGTACCCATCGGGGTTGGTCTGGCGGCCCGTGTCCTGTTCCGGGGCGCCGCCGCCGGGATCGTTGGCCGGGTCGCCTCCCGTGGCGATGGCCCACAACGCGGACTGGAGGTGCGCTGTTGGACAGTCGGTGAAGACATTCACCGTGTCCACCACCTGACTGCCTGTCGGCACCGTGTTCTCCAGGCAGCCGACCGAGCCCGCGTAGGCGGACAGGAAGGGCAGGCGACTGTGATACCGGGCGTAGTAGAGGTTCAGTTCCGTGCCCGTGAACAGGTCCGGAAAGTAGAAGGACATCGCTGCACCGTACTGGCCGCCGTTACTCGCCTCGCGCTGGGGCAGCAGTTCGGCGGTGGTGCCGGTTTCCGCGAGGGCGACCAGCAGCGTCTGGTTGCCCAGCGCCAGCATCAGCGGGTCTTCGGCGGTCTTGCCGAAGTTGATCGCGATGGAATCCGCCGAGTTGTGAGTGTCCAGGTCGACGAACGAGAAGAACGATCCGGGTGGCGGGACCTGCGCCGGCTCCCATTCGTAGCCGTACCAGGCGGAGATGCCGATGTCATAGGTCAGGTCGGTCTTCAGGGAAATGGCGCCGAGCGGCCGGAACGTTTCCTCCACGTTGAGGTAGGCGGGACGCATGAATGCGTTGACGTCCAGTGACGAGAACGTGTTCAGTGACCCCACCGCGAGATAGGTGGATTCGCCCCAGTTGATCAGCTGACGGCCGATGGTCACGTCGAGATCGCGATCACCGATGAACGGGAGGCGGGTGTTGAGATTGAAATCCAGCACCTGGAACGACAGGCCGATCTGTTCCTGCTGGCGGTCGTTGCGTTCGACGTAGACCGGTTCGCCAACGCTCAGGCGCCGGTTCGGCGGGTCGTCGTCCGGGAACAGTCCCGAGTCCGGATTGTTGTTGATGGCGTTGGGCGTGATCCGGTTGGGGTGAAACTCCGGCCGGTCGTAGTTGGCGAAATCGTAGTGCCCGTAGTAGCGGCCGAAGAACTTCCAGTCCAGGCCGAACGCCTCGAAGTTCAGCGTCATGTCCTGGGAGACCTTCACGAGGCCCTGGGTCACGTCGTACTTGTCGAAGTTCAGGTTGCCGTCATCGTGGTTGACCGAGAACACCCCCGGGGCATCGACCGCCCGCTGGTTGCGGTCGGGACCTTCACCGATGATGCCGAGGCCCGGCTCGGGATTCCCGTTCTCGTCGAAGCCGTTGCTGTGCCCCTGGCAGGACGAGATGCGGCAGAGCTCCGGGTCAAGATTGGCTTTGCCGACGAGCCGGCTGTCCCGGTCCTGCATGCGCCATTGGGCGCCGATTTCCAGTGACGTGTTGATGGTCGCCGACAGCTCATCGAAGTTGAACTGCAGCGCGTGAACCGGGGCGGCAACGGCCATCATCCAGCCCGCGCCCAGCAGACGCACGCCTCCCCCGATCGACAGTAGGTGCTGTCTCATCCCTGTCTCCTCTTATTGTCCGGTGCCCGTGGGCAAGCCGTTTGTTGGGGTTGGCGGTCTGACGCCGCTATTCCCCTTATGCTGTCGACTGTATTGGGGGTATCGTCCGTGGGCAAGCGGTTGCACTTGGATTCAGCGTCCGACACCCCCACATTGCGCACGCCCATCGGGGGCATGGAGAACCATCGATGCCGATTTACGAATACGTCTGCCGAGAGTGTGGTCACGAGCTGGAGGCCTTGCAGCGGCTGTCTGACGTGCCGCTGACCGAATGCCCGTCCTGTCATGCCGCGACCCTGCAGAAGAAGGTGTCCGCGGCCGGTTTCCGTCTGAAGGGCGGCGGCTGGTACGAGACGGATTTCAAATCGTCCGGCAAGCGCAATCTCGCCGGCGACGGGAACAAGTCGGGCGGAGGCGGGGAATCCAAGTCCGGTGACACGTCGAGCGCAGCGAAGAGCGGGTCGGGTGGTGATTCCTCGTCTGCTTCGGGCTCCAAATCGTCGGAAACCAAGTCTTCCGGAACCTCGAACGCCTCGGCGTGAAGCGACTGTTCCAGCGCTGGCTGCTGGCGGGGGTCGTGATCTGGCTGCCCATCGTCACGACCATTTTCGCCGTCCGGTTTCTGCTCGATCTGCTGGACCACTCGCTGGCGTGGCTGCCGGCGTCCTGGCAACCCGAGAACTGGCTCGGCTTTTCGCTGCCCGGGCTGGGGCTGGTATTCAGTCTCGTGGTCGTGCTGGCCACTGGCGCGCTGGCCGCCAACTGGCTGGGACTCAAGCTGCTGGGGATCGGTGAGTCACTGGTCGAGCGGCTGCCGCTGGTGCGCAGCATCTACAAGGCGATGAAGCGGGTTGCCGAAACGGTGTTCTCGGAAAAGGGCAACGCGTTTCGGGAGGTTCTGCTGCTGGAGTACCCGCGTCCCGGGCTCTGGGCCATCGGCTTTCGAACCGGAGAAGCGCCGGACGAGGTGGACCGCCATGTCGGCCGATCCATGGCGACGGTCTACATCCCCACGACGCCGAATCCGACCTCGGGCTTCGTGGTGATGGCGGCCGAGGATGAGCTGATTCGGTTGCACATGCCGGTCGAGGATGCCCTGCAACTGATCATCTCGATGGGGGCGGTGCGACCCGAAGCGGCGTCCAGGCAGCCACCCCCGATCGACGCCGCCCAGCCGCAACGGTAGAATCGCCGGCCTTTTAATCGTGGCGCCCGGGCGCCGGAATCCTAGACTTTCATGTATCGAACGCACTACTGCGGTCAGGTCACGGCCGCCGATCTGGACTCCAGCATCATCGTTTCCGGTTGGGTTCATCGCCGTCGGGACCATGGCGGCGTGATCTTCATCGATTTGCGCGACCGCGAAGGGCTGCTGCAGGTCGTGTTCGATCCCGACGATCCGGCGCTGTTCGCGCAGGCGGAGCGCCTGCGGTCGGAATACGTGATTACGGTGTCCGGTCGCGTGCGTCGGCGTCCGGCAGGCACAGTCAACGACAAGCTGGCGAGCGGCGAGGTCGAGCTGTACGCGACGGAGCTGACCGTTCAGTCGAAGGCGCTGACACCGCCGTTTCCGCTGGATGACGAGGAAGCCGGCGAGGATGTCCGCCTGCGGCATCGCTACATGGACCTGCGTCGCCCGGCGATGCTGGAGCGCCTGCGGCTGCGTTCCAAGGTCAGCACCTACTTGCGCGTGTTTCTGGACGGCCAGGGCTTTCTCGACGTCGAGACACCGATCCTGACGCGCTCGACGCCGGAAGGCGCGCGCGACTATCTGGTGCCCAGTCGCACCTTTCCGGGCGAGTTCTTCGCGCTGCCGCAGTCGCCCCAGCTGTTCAAGCAGTTGTTGATGATCGCGGGCTTCGACCGCTACTACCAGGTGGCGCGCTGCTTCCGCGACGAGGACCTGCGGGCCGACCGGCAGCCGGAATTCACCCAGCTCGATATCGAGACCTCGTTCATGACCATGGACGACGTGCTCGCGGTCAACGAACGCATGATCGGCGGCCTGTTCGCCGAACTGATGGGTGTCGAGTTTCCCGATCCGATGCCTCGGATGAGTTATGCCGAGGCGATGCGTCGCTTCGGTTCCGACAAGCCGGATCTGCGCAACCCGCTGGAACTGGTTGACGTTGCCGACCTCGTGGCCGACGCCGAATTCAAGGTGTTTTCCGGCCCGGCGAATGATCCGAAGGGTCGCGTCGCCGCGCTGCGCGTGCCCGGCGGTTCCACACTGACCCGCAAGCAGATTGACGAGTACACCAAGTTCGTCGGGCGCTACGGCGCCAAGGGTCTGGCCTACGTCAAGGTCAGTGACGCGGCGGCCGGTCGTGACGGGTTGCAGTCCCCGATTCTGAAGTTCCTCTCCGATGACGCCGTGGCGGGCATCATGTCGCGCACCGCCGCGGAGACGGGCGATCTGATCTTCTTTGGCGCCGACCGCGCCACCGTGGTCAACGACGCGCTGGGCGCGCTGCGGCTGGTGCTGGGTCGTGACCTGGGGCTGACCGGGGAAGGCTGGTTCCCGCTGTGGATCGTCGACTGGCCCATGTTCGAATGGGACGAACGCGATAACCGCTGGCAGGCGCTGCATCATCCGTTCACGGCGCCCTCCGATCCGGATCCGGCGGCATTGAAGAACGATCCGGGCGCGGCCATGTCTCAGGCCTATGATTTCGTGCTCAACGGCGTGGAAATCGGGGGCGGTTCGGTGCGTATCCACGATCCGGACATGCAGTCGGCCGTGTTTGACGTGCTCGGCATCTCCGAAGAGGAGGCCGCGGCCAAGTTCGGCTTCCTGCTGGAGGCGCTGGCGCATGGCGCGCCGCCGCATGCCGGCATTGCGTACGGGCTGGATCGGTTGGTCATGCTGATGGCCGGCGCGCAGACCATTCGCGACGTGATCGCGTTCCCGAAGACACAGACAGCGAGCTGCCTGCTGACGCAGGCGCCGGGCGCCGTGGATCCGGCCCAGTTGCGGGAACTGGGTCTGCGGATACGTCCGAAACCGACCGAGGAGTCGAAGGCGTGAGAAAGATCGGAACACCCCTGCTGGCGATTGGCGTTGCGGCGCTGCTGCTGAGCGGCTGCGACGGCATCGGCGATGGCAATCGGCCGGAGTACATCGAGATCCTGCAAGGCGAGGACGGGATCCTCGAAGTGACGGAGTGCACGCGCCCTCAGCTGTCGGTGCAGGCCTTCTTCTCCGATGGCAGTTCCGGCAACTTCACCGCCCGGGCGTCCTGGCGCAGCACTGATGAGTCAGTTGTGCGCATTGGCGACGGTGATATCGAGATTCCGGGACGCGACACCTTCGTGCCGCGTGGTCAGTTGGTCGCGGTCGCGCCGGGCACGGCAAGCGTCTACGCCAATCTGGTGAGCCTGGAGGCTCGGCTGGACATCGTCGTCAACGAGCTGGGCGAGATCACCGTGGATCCCGCCGAGTCCACCACCGCGGTTGGGTCCACTCGCCCGATCAATGTGGTGAGCGAGATCGACGGTGAAGAGGTCAGGCTGACCGGCCTGACGCAGTGGACCATCGAATCCGACGATGAGACCGTTGTGGCCGAGGACGTCGCCACCATCGAAAACATTACGTTGAGCGGCATCACGAACGGTGTGCTCACGGGTGAGGGTGTTGGCGACGTGACAGCGGTGGGCACTCTGGATTTCTGTGAACGCAGCACGGCACCGGCGACCGTACAGGTGGCGGTGCCGCAGGCAATCGAATTGCGGCGTGAGTACGAAGAGTCCACGCAGCTGGTGTCCGGAACAACCGAGTTCATGTACCCGTTCGCCTTGTTTGAAAATGGCGATGAGCAGGATCTGGACGGGCAGGTGATCTTCTCCAGTTCCGATGAGGAGGTCGTGATCGTTGGTGCGTTCGGAACGGCCCCCAGCCTGATTCTGGCGGGCATCGCTGGCGGACCGGCCGACGTCACCGCCACCTTCGGAGCCGACGAGCCGGAAGAGGGCGAGGAAGTTGATCTCAGCACGGGAATCACCTCGGCACCGTTGCAGGTCACCGTGGTCGACGCGACGTTGACCAGTCTCGACATTACCCCCGACGCTCCGACGGTCATGTTCGGCGAGTCGCTGGATTTCGAAGCGACCGGCACCTTCGACAGTGGCGCATTCACGCAATCGATCACTCGCAGCGTGGGATGGGTGACGGATGATGATGAAGTAGCGATTTTCGGAAACACGTTCCTGACGGCGAACCGTTTCTTCCCAGCACTCAACGAGGCTGGCCAGTCCATCGTGACCGCGACCTACACGAATGAGGACGATACCGTCGTCCAGGCGACGGAGACGGTGACGATCGAACCCCAGGTTGACGAGGAGGAGGACGAGGACGACTCGTCCGACGAAACTGGCCTGAATCCAGGCCGTTTTTGACGGTAGTCCGCGGGTAGCGGATATCGGTTGGACGCCCGATCAGGGCGTGGGAGGAAAAACCATGGCAGCCACGGCGCTTGCACTGGACACATTCACTGCGCTGAGCGATCAGCAGTGTGACGCACGGATTCACGCGGCGAAGCGGGCGCTGGGGGATCGACTGATGATCCTCGGGCACCACTACCAGCGCGACGAGGTGTTCGCGCATGCCGATGTCAGCGGTGATTCGCTCAAGCTCTCGGCGATGGCCGCGGAGTCCGAGGCCGAGTACATCGTGTTCTGCGGTGTGCATTTCATGGCCGAGGTCGCGGACATCCTGACCCGTGACGACCAGGTCGTGATTCTTCCCGATCTCGCCGCCGGCTGTTCGATGGCGGACATGGCCAATCTGCGCAATGTCCGCCGGGCCTGGGCGGAGTTGCAGTCCGTGCTCAATCCGGACGAGCAGGTCACCCCGGTCACCTACATCAATTCCGCCGCGGACCTGAAGGCGTTCTGCGGCGAGCATGGCGGCATCGTCTGCACCTCATCCAACGCGCGCGGGGTGCTGGACTGGGCCTTCTCGCGGCGCGAGAAGGTGCTGTTCTTCCCGGATCAGCATCTCGGCCGCAACACCGGTTACGACATGGGCATTCCTCTGGAGGACATGGTCGTCTGGGATTTCATGCTGCCCATGGGCGGGCTGACGCCGGAACAGATCCGGGGCGCCAGGATGATCCTGTGGAAGGGCTTCTGCTCCGTTCACCAGATGTTCCAGCCGGCGCATATCGACCGTTTCCGCGAGGCGCACCCGAATGGTTTCGTGATCTCGCATCCGGAGAACAGCTTCGAAGTCTGTCAGAAATCGGACTTTGTCGGTTCGACCGAGACCATTCTCAAGACCGTGCGCGCCGCTGAACCGGGCACGCACTGGCTGGTCGGCACCGAGCTGAACCTGGTCAACCGGCTGCATGACGAGATGAAGCCCAAGGGCGTGACGGTGCAGTTCATGTCGCCGACGGTGTGCATGTGTTCGACCATGTTCCGCACCGATCCGCAGCATCTGGCCTGGACGCTGGAGTCGATTCAGGCCGGCGAGGTCGTCAACCGGATCCAGGTGGCGCCCGAAGTCGCCAAACCCGCCAAGGCGGCGCTGGACCTGATGCTCAGTATCACGCGATAGCGATCCCGAGCCGCGCACCGGCCGGCGGCCCACGCTGGGGTCCCTTGACGGTGCGCGATACAATATGAAGGGCAACCCTGAAGGATTCGCACCACCAAGTTGCCGCGAATCCTTCAGGGTTGCCCTTGTAATCCATTCCGCAGGAGTTCCCCAATATGTGGCGCAACGTCTCCACGCTATCCGCCTTCGATCCCGATCTCGCCGCCGCCATTGACGCCGAGGCCGCGCGTCAGGAAGCGCATATCGAGCTCATCGCGTCGGAGAACTACGCCAGCCCGCGGGTGATGACCGCACAGGGTTCGCTGCTCACCAACAAGTACGCGGAAGGTTATCCCGGTCGCCGCTATTACGGCGGTTGCGAGCATGTGGACGTCGCCGAGGAACTCGCCATCGAGCGCGCCAAGAAACTGTTTGGCTGCGAGTACGCCAACGTGCAGCCGCATTCCGGCGCGCAGGCCAATGCCGCCGTGTTTCTCGCGCTGCTGAAGCCGGGTGAAACCTTCCTCGGAATGAGTCTCGCCCATGGCGGGCACCTGACCCACGGCGCCAAGCCGAACTTCTCCGGCAAGAACTACCATGCCGTGAGTTACGAGATCGATCCGGAATCCGGCTTGATCGACTACGAGAAGATCGCCGAGACCGCGCGCCGCGAGCAGCCCAAGATGCTGATCGGAGGTTTTTCCGCCTACTCGCGTCAGATCGACTGGGGCAAGATGCGGGCGATCGCCGATGAAGTCGGCGCCATGTTCATGGTCGACATGGCGCATGTGGCCGGTCTGGTTGCCGCCGACGAATACCCCAGCCCGCTGCCGCATGCGCATGTGGTCACCACCACGACCCACAAGACGCTGCGTGGCCCGCGCGGCGGCATGATCCTGTCCGATGCCGGCGATCCGGATCTCTACAAGAAGCTGAACTCCGCGGTGTTTCCGGGTACGCAGGGTGGTCCGCTGATGCACGTGATCGCGGCCAAGGCCGTGGCGTTCGCTGAAGCGTTGCAGCCCGAATTCCGGGACTACCAGGCCAAGGTGCGTGTCAACGCCCGTGCCATGGGCGAGGTCGTGCTGGAACGCGGCTACAACGTCGTCTCCGGCGGCACGGACAATCACCTGATCCTGGTCAGCATGGTGGGCCGCAACGTGACCGGCCACGACGCCGAGGAAACGCTGGGTCAGGCGCACATCACCGTGAACAAGAACTCCGTGCCCAACGATCCGCGTCCGCCGCGCGTCACCAGCGGACTTCGGCTCGGGTCGCCGGCGTCGACCACCCGCGGATTCGGCGAGGACGACATGCGCAACGTCGCGCACTGGATCTGCGAT
>CALBOV010000119.1 GCA_937896565.1 uncultured Salinisphaerales bacterium | reverse complement strand
TCGAGAACCTTCTTCGCCCGTGGAGTGAAGGGAATGTGTCCACTCGGCGCTTGCTGCCCTTGACCGATGATCTCTTCTACCTGCTCGCGGACGGCTTCCAACGAGATGCCGAGTGACTCCAACGCTTTGGCTGCGACGCCTTCGCCCTCGTGAATCAGGCCGAGCAGGATGTGCTCGGTCCCGATGTAGTTGTGGTTGAGCATTCGCGCCTCTTCTTGGGCGAGAACGACTACTCGGCGGGCTCGGTCGGTAAACCTCTCGAACATCCAGCAACACCCCATCGATCCTGAATCCATGAGCCGGCAATTTCCGGCTACGCCTATTGTCTCCAGCTACGCTTATTGTCCTGCATGGTGGCCGATAGCGCGACCACGGCCACCCCTGGCGGGGTACGCCCACCGCGAAACCTCAGGGAAATGAGCGATACGGAACAATTCGGACCTATGGATTCAGAGTCTGAGGGTGCCCGCCTCCGGACACACATCCGCATGCTCGGCGATCTCCTGGGCCAAACGCTTGCCCGGCAGGAAGGTGACACCCTGCTGGAGATGGTCGAGTCCGTGCGGTTGGCTGTCCGCAGCGACCCTGCCGCAGCTGCCACAGTTCTTGATTCCGTGGACGTCGCAACGGCGACGACGTTGGCCCGTTCGTTCTCGATCTATTTCGATCTTGCCAACGTGGCGGAGCAGGTCGAGCGCGCTCACGACGCGCAGGCCGATAGACGCGTGCATTCCGGTCCGCTTCATCGCGTCGTCGACGCGGCGCGGGAGGCCAACCTCGACCCCGCCTTGGTGGGACAGATGGCATCGGCAATGTCGGTCAGACCCGTCTTCACCGCCCACCCGACAGAGGCCGCTCGACGCTCGGTACTGGTCAAACTACGTCGGATAGCCGATGTGCTTCTCGATCAAGGGTTGTCGGATGGCGAACGCGAGCGTCGCCTGGCTCAAGTCATCGATCTGCTCTGGCAAACCGATGAACTGCGACTCGAGCGGCCGCAGGTTCTCGATGAAGCACGCAATGCCCTCTACTACCTCGACGACCTAACCCGAGGACCCCTCGCGCAAGTACTCGACGACCTTGCTGACTCATTTCGAGACCTCGGAGTCGAACTGCCTCCCGATGCGCGTCCGGTCAGCTTCGGGTCGTGGATCGGAGGCGATCGAGACGGCAACCCCTTCGTCACACCCGATGTGACGGCCGATGTGGTTCGTTTTCAGCGTGATCACGCAGTACTGAACCTGATGCCACACATCGATCGTTTGCTGGAAGATCTGTCCATCTCCGAACGCATTGCCGGCGCCAGTGACAAACTCCGCGACTCTGTCGAATCCGACTTGCGCTTCCTTCCTGATCTCGATCCACGCTTCCTGCGGATCAACGCCGAAGAACCGGTCCGACTCAAACTCACCATCATCCGAATGCGCCTGCGACTCACGCGAGAGCGCTTGCACGACCGGGGGCCACACCGAGTTGGACGCGACTACGACAGCACCCGAGAACTTCTCGCTGACCTTCTTTTGATCCGTGACGATCTTCTCCAGCACCGCGGTCAACTGGCAGCACACGGAATTCTGGATCAGTCCATCCGAGTGGTCGCGTCAATTGGGTTACCGCTCGCCACTTTGGACATACGCGAGCACGCGCAGAAGTTCCATGACACGCTCCGGCAACTTTTCGAGCGTCTCGGTTTCGGCTACGACGATCTTGATCGCGAGGAACGCACGACGCTCTTGGCCGACGAGCTCAGTGCTCTCCGGCCACTGTCTCCGCAACCACCGGCGCTTGATGAGGCCGCCACGGTGACCTACCGGACCATGGAAACCGTCCGCGAGCTACTCGATACCTACGGAACCCGACCCATTGAATCCGTCATTGTGTCCATGACTCGAGGTGCCGACGACATCCTGGCCGCCGTGGTGCTGGCACGCGAGACAGGCTTGGTGAACACATCCACGGGGACATCTCGAGTCGGCTTCGTTCCATTGCTGGAGACGGCCGAGGAGCTGCGCAATGCGGACGTCATCATCGATCAGCTGCTGCAGCATCCGGTCTATCGATCCCTCGTTGCCTCGCGGGGTGATGTGCAAGAGGTCATGCTGGGTTACTCCGACTCCAATAAGGATGCCGGAATCACATCGTCACAGTGGGAGATTCACCTCGCTCAGCGCCGACTACGAGACGTCACGGCTCGGCACGGCGTCCGCCTGCGCCTTTTCCACGGTCGCGGAGGAACGGTAGGCCGCGGCGGCGGGCCCACGTACGAGGCGATCCTGGCCCAGCCATGGGGCGTGCTCGACGGTCAGATCAAGGTCACCGAGCAAGGAGAGGTAATCAGCGACAAGTACCTCGTCCCGGCCCTAGCTCGCGACAATCTCGAGCAGATGGTCGCGGCGGTACTCGATGCCTCCCTTCTTCACCGTCACTCACGACAGTCGGAAAGTCAGATCGCGCGCTGGGATGACGTGATGGACACCATGTCCACGCATGCCCAATCGAGCTACCGCGCCCTGGTCGAGGATCCCGACCTACCACGCTATTTCTCGTTGTCCACACCGGTCGAAGAGTTCGGAGCGATGCATCTCGGATCGCGACCAGCACGACGTCCGGACGGCAGCAGCGGCATCAACGATCTGCGAGCGATTCCCTGGGTGTTCGGTTGGACTCAGTCGCGACAGATCGTTCCCGGTTGGTTCGGTGTTGGCTCCGGCCTGGAGGCGGTGCGAGCAGCCGGCTTCGACGCCGAACTCACCGATATGTATGAGAACTGGCACTTCTTCGCGAACTTCATCTCAAACGTCGCCATGACATTGGTGAAGACAGATCTCGAGGTTGCCAAGCAGTACGTCGATCGTCTGGTGCCCGGGGATTTGCATCACGTGTTCGACGCCATCACCGAAGAGCATGAGCGCACTACGCAACAGATTTTGCTGGTCACCGGACAGCAGGAGTTGCTCGAAGACAATCCGACCCTGCGCCGGACTCTGGCCACGCGCGATACGTATCTTCTGCCGCTGCACTCTCTGCAGATCTCGCTTCTTGAGCGCAGTCGCCGCTTGACCGATCCTGACGTCGAACTTCAGCGGGCCCTATCGGTCACCATCAACGGAATCGCCACGGGCTTACGCAACACCGGCTGATCGCCCTACGTTCTCATCGGCTTCCTCTATCGAAGTTCGAGCAGCATTCGATGATTGCCCAAGGTGTTGGGCTTCACGCGCTCGAGGCCAAGAAACTCGGCCACACCTTCGTCATATGACTGCAGCAACTGCTCGTATACGTCGTGATCCACTGGAGCCTCGTCGATTTCACCGAATCCATGCTCGACAAAGAAGTCGACCATGAATGTGAGGCAGAACAATCGCCGGATACCCAAGTCTCGTGCTCGCTCAATCAATTCAGTAACGATCATCGAGCCGATACCCGACCGCACGTGCGTCCCGGCGACAGCGACGGTTCGTAGCTCTGCCAAGTCCTCCCACATAACGTGCAGCGCACCACATCCCACGACCTCACCGTCGACTTCAACGACAACGAACTCTTGGATGTCCTCGAAAATCGTCACGGCCGCCTTCGCAAGAAGGTGGCCATCACCGGAATACTCATCGATCAGACCGCGGATCGCGCGAACGTCTGGCGTTCGAGCGGGGCGGATGCGGGGAAGGTTCACTTTCGTTCCGGCTTCACCAGCGGGAACAAAATGGTTTCCCGAATTCCGTAACCGGTGAGGTTCATCAGCAGGCGGTCGATTCCCAATCCAACACCACCACAGGGCGGCATACCGTGTTCCAGCGCCCGAAGGAAATCTTCGTCGACACTCATGGCCTCGTCGTCTCCGCGGGCGGCCAGACTCGCTTGCTCGGTGAGCCTGTCTCGCTGAATGACAGGGTCGACTAATTCCGAATACCCGGTGGCTTGCTCGACTCCGCCGACGTACAGGTCCCACTTCTCAACAACGCCCGGCTTCGATCGATGCGCCCGGACCAACGGCGAAGTATCGACGGGGTAATCCATCACGAAGGTCGGCATGGTGAGCGACGGAATGACGTGGTGCTCGAACAACTCTTCGACCATCTTTCCCGCAACCCACGTCGGTGCGACCGAAATCTCTGCTTGCTCGCATAGCTTCTCAAGTTCGGACACCGGTGTCTGCGGAGACAAGTCAACGCCAACGGCGGCGGAAACGCTGTCGTACAGATCGATCATCGACCACTCACCGGACAGGTCAATACTCGATCCGTCCGCGCGCGAAACCTGTTGACTACCGCTGATGCGGCGAGCAACACCCTGGATGAGTTCTCGGGTGATGGTCGCCATCGTTTGGTAGTCCGCATACGCCTGGTAGAACTCGAGCATCGCGAACTCCGGCGAATGACTTGAGTCGACGCCTTCGTTTCGAAAATTTCGATTGATCTCGAAGACCCGTTCCAAGCCACCGACAACCGCGCGCTTCAAGAAGAGCTCGGGGGCGATGCGCAAGAACAGATCCATGTCCAACGCGTTCGAGTGCGTTGTGAAGGGCCGAGCCGCAGCCCCACCGTGCTGCGTCTGCAACATGGGGGTCTCGATCTCGAGGTACCCCCGACTCGTGAGGTCCGATCGCAAGGCGGCGACTGCCTCGACTCTCAGCCGGGCCATCTGCGCTGCCTCCGGCCGCACGATGAGGTCGACATAGCGTTGTCGAACCCGGGCCTCTTCACTCAGCGGCTTGTGGGCAACAGGCAGCGGTCGCAAGGACTTCGACGCCATGCGCCACTCGTCAGCCAAGACCGATAGCTCCCCGCGACGAGAGGTGACGACTTCGCCGCGCACGAAGACTTGATCACCGAGATCCACAAGCTCTTTCCACGCGTCCAGGGCTTCTGGACCGATCTTGTCCAATGACAGCATCGCCTGTATTTCACTGCCATCGCCGGCTCGCAAGGTTGCAAAGCACAGCTTTCCGGTATTTCGCGAGAAGATCACCCGCCCGATGATCCCCGCGACTTCTCCGGATGCCGTATCCGTTTCCAGATCGCCATGGGTCGATCGCACAGAAGCGATGGAGTGCGTGATGGGCAACTGCACCGGGTAGGGGTCCATGCCTCGACGTTGCAGTTCTTCGCGCTTGGCGCGACGGATCCGCATCTGTTCGGGGAGGTCGTCCTCGAGGTCACTGCCGTCCACGATGGGTAAGGCTATTGGATACCCCACTGCCCGACGCCGTCCGTCACGACGAAGTGAACTCCCTCAATCCACATTTCGCTCGAAAACCAGCCGAAGGCCGGTGAGCGTGAGGTGAGGATCATGGTGCGTAATGGTTTCCGATTCGCCGATGACCACCGAGGCCAGACCCCCGGTCGCCACCACCGCCGTCACCGGTCCGATCTCCTCGATAATCCGATCAACGAGACCATCGACCTGTCCCGCAAATCCGAAGACGGCGCCCGATTGCAAGGCCTCCACCGTGTTCTTGCCAATGGGTGACCGCGGGCGAGCGACCTCGACCTTGCGTAGTTGCGCTGCCTTCGTGGACAGCGCCTCCAGCGAGATGTCAATGCCCGGGGCCAGGGCACCACCGAGAAATTCGCCCTGCGCCGAGACCACGTCAAGGTTGGTGGATGTGCCGAAATCCACCACGATGCACGGTCCGCCGAACTGCTGATGGGCGGCGAGCGTGTTGACGATGCGATCGGCACCGACTTCCTTGGGGTTATCCGTCAGGATCGGCACGCCCGTCTTTGTTCCCGGCTCGACAATCACCACCGGCATTTCGTGGAAGAAGGACGACAACATCGGCCGCAGCTCATGCAGCACGCTC
>CALBOV010000118.1 GCA_937896565.1 uncultured Salinisphaerales bacterium | reverse complement strand
GGCGGAAACACCGGCGCGGAAGTGGCGCCCCTCGACCAGCGTGTCGGTCGACACGACAACGGTCGCACCGGGGGTCGGACGCAATACGGCCGCATCGTCACCGATGCCGACCTCGACACTGTCGGAAAGCGCGGGCCGGTCAAAGTGACGGGAGATGAGTTCGAATTCCCCCGTCACGGACGCGCGGCCTTGACCTCGACCGCCCGCGCATCCCGCGCCAGACGGTCCAGGACGCCGTTGATGTAACGGTGACTGTCCTGCGCGCCGAACAGCCGCGCCAGTTCCACGCCTTCGGTGATGACGACACGGTAAGGCGTGCCGAATTCCTGCGTCAGTTCGTAGGCGCCGAGCAGCAGAATGCCCTGCTCCACCGGATCGATCTGCTCCCAGGGACGATCCAGGTGAGTGGCGATCTGACTCGCCAGAGGACCAGCAGCACCGAGGATGCCGCGCAAGGCCTCGGCGAACCACTCGGGATCGGCGTTGCGCATGTCCTCGGCGGTGCGGAATTCCTCCAGCAACGCCGTCAGTTCGGCATCGGCCAGACGCCACTGGTAGAGCGCCTGCACCAGCAGGCGACGCGTCCAGTGCCGACGGTTCGGCCGCTTCTTTCTGGTGCCGCCTTCGCTCACAGCAGGCGCATCGCGCGGTCAAAACGCATCATGTCCAGCATGGCGTCCGCCGCTTCGCGGCCCTTGTTGTTGTCCGGCGTGGCCCGCGCCTGCGCCTGCTCGATGTTGTCGACGGTGAGCACGCCGAAGCCGATCGGCAGTTCGCGCTTGATCGCGATGTCCTGCACGCCACGTGCGCATTCGCCGGCGACGAAATCGAAGTGAGGCGTCTCGCCGCGAATGACCGCGCCCAGCGCGATCAGGCCGTGAAAGCGCCCGGTGCCCGCCATGCCGTCGGCGGCATGCGGAATCTCGAATGCGCCCGGCACGCGGACGAAACGCATCGCGGACGATGAAATCCCCGCCTCGTGCAGCGCGGCGATGGCGCCTTCGACCAGCTTGTCGATGATGTCCACCGCCCAGCTGGTGGCGATGATGCCGATGCGGGCGTCCGACACGTCCTGGTCCAGCGCAATGACGGGCACGCCGAAATCCGCCCGGGTCTGCATGGAACGCGCGCGATGATCACTGGACATATTCGATGACCTCCAAGTCGAATCCTGAGATGGCCGACAGCCGCTTGGGCGCCGAGAGCACGCGCATCTTGCGCACGCCGAGATTGGACAGGATCTGCGCCCCCAGCCCGTAGGTTCGCAGCTCCTGCTCCGAGGCTTCGGTCTCGGGCTGCGGTTCGGGATTCGCCAGCCCGCCGACGCGCGCCACCATTTCGGCTGGCGTCTCCGGCATGCGCAGAATCACCACCACGCCCTCGCCCTCTTCTGCCACGCGCTTCAGCGCGCTGTCCAGCGGCCAGCCGAAGCTCGCGTGCTGAATCTTGAGCAGATCGGCCAGCGTGTTGCGGACGTGAACACGAACCAGCGTCGGCTTGTCCGGTGTCGGCTGGCCACGCACCATCGCCAGGTGCAGGCAGTTGTCGATCTGGTCCTCGTAGACCACCAGCTGGAACGGACCATGGGGCGTCTGCACCTCCTGTGAGGCAACACGGGAGATGGTGCGTTCATTGGCCAGCCGGTAGCGGATCAGGTCGGCGATGGTGCCGATCTTCAGACCATGCTCCCGCGCGAACGCGTGGAGTTCCGGCGCGCGCTTCATCGTGCCGTCGTCGTTGACGATCTCGCAGATCACACCGCAGGGGCGCTTGCCGGCCAGCCGCATCAGATCCACGGTGGCTTCCGTGTGTCCCGCGCGACTGAGCACGCCACCCTTGTCGCCACGCAGCGGGAAGATGTGACCCGGCCGGTTGAAGTCACGTTCATGCGATTCCGGATCGGCCAGCGCGCGGATGGTCGCCGCCCGGTCCTGCGCCGAAATCCCGGTGGTCGTGCCGTGCCGGTAGTCCACGGAAACCGTGAACGCGGTGCGATGCGATTCGGTGTTCTCCGGCACCATCTGCGGAAGCCGCAGCGCCTCGACACGATCCGACGACATCGGCGTGCAGATGATGCCGCTGGAGTGGCGAACGATGAACGCGACCTGCTCCGGCGTAATGCTCTCGGCGGCAACGATCAGATCACCTTCGTTCTCGCGATCCTCGTCATCCATCATCACGACCATGCGGCCGGCGCGGATCTCGTCGAGGATGTCTTCGATTGAATCAGTCATGGGTCGTCTTTCCAGTCTTCGTCACGAACGCGCTAGCGCGTCTCGATCAGGCGCTGCGCATAGCGCGCCATCAAATCCACTTCGATATTGACGCGGGCGCCCGCCGCCCACTGGCCCAGCGTCGTCACCTCCCAGGTATGGGGAATCAGGTTGACGCCGAAGACCGCGCCGTCCACTTCATTGACGGTCAGGCTGACGCCGTCCAGCGCCACCGATCCCTTGGAGGCAATGAATCGCGCCAGCTCGGGTGGTGCCTCGATGCGCACGCGCCGGCTCGCGGCGTCCATCTCCACGCTCACGATGGTCGCGACACCGTCCACGTGCCCCTGCACCAGATGGCCGCCCAGCGGGGTCTGCAAGGTTAGCGAACGCTCCAGATTCATGCGGGATCCGGGCCGCCAGTCACCCAGCGTGGTCACCTGCACGGACTCGTTGGAGACGTCGGCACTGAAACCACCCGGCGAGATGGCCAGGGCGGTCATGCAGGCGCCGGAACAGGCCACGCTCGCGCCTTCCTCCAGCCCGTCGGTAAAGCCCTCCGGCGTCGCGATGCGCAGTCGCAGGTCGCCGCCGGCATGGCGGGTGTGTTCCACCACCTCGCCGGTGGCCTCGATCAATCCGGTGAACATTAGGGCTTGGAAATACTCATTCGATGGCCGCGCCGGCGACTGGGCGCTCAGCGCAAATGTGCAGGCATCATGGGGCGCGCGATCATACGCCAGTCGGCGCCCAGCTTGCGAACATCCAGGATGTCGAGCAGCGGTGCCTGCGCCAGATGATCGACGCCGGGCAGATCCAGCAATCCTCGCGCGGCCTGACCGAGCAGCCGCGGCGCCATGTACAGCACCAGCTCGTCGACCAGGCTTTCGGCGATCAATGCGCCGGCCAGCGTTGGGCCACACTCGACGAACAGCTCGTGGATGTCACGCCGCGCCAGCTCCTGCATCGCCTCATGCAGGCCGATGCGGGGCTCGCCACCGGCCACGCCGATGCAGGTGACGTGTGACGGATAACGGCCCACGGGAATGACGTTGGCGCGACCGAGCAGCCAGACCGGACTGTCATGCGCGATCAGCGCCGATGACGCCGGCGTGCGGAACTGGCTGTCGAACACGATGCGGACCGGCATGCGGTCCGTCTCCAACGCCCGCGGGGTCAGTCGCGGATCGTCGACCAGCACGGTCTCGACACCGGTCGCCACCGCGCTGGCTTCGGCGCGCATGCGGTGCACGTCGGCGCGAGCCGGCTCGCCGGTGATCCACTGGCTCTCGCCGCTCGCCATCGCGGTGCGGCCGTCCAGGCTCATCGCCATCTTCAACCGGACCCAGGGCCTTCCCCGCTCGAAGCGACTGAAGAATCCCGGATTGAGCTGACGGGCGGCATCCGACAGCACGCCCTCGGCGACCTCGATGCCGGCTTCCTCCAGCCGCCCTCTTGCCCGCCCCGCGGTCCGCGGATTCGGGTCGCCGATGGCGTAGACCACACGTGCGATACCGGCCTCGATCAGGCCGTCGACGCAAGGCGGCGTGCGTCCGACATGCGAACATGGCTCCAGCGTTACATAGGCGGTCGCGCCTCGAGCACGCTCGCCGGCCTCGGCCAG
>CALBOV010000117.1 GCA_937896565.1 uncultured Salinisphaerales bacterium | reverse complement strand
GCTCGATCGGCTGGAGAAGCAGAAGGCGGCCTGACCGGCTCACAGACCCTTCGCGGCATCCAAAGGCCGGCAGCGATCGCTGCCGGCCTTTTTTGTCGCGGACGGTCGGCATGACGCGATGCACCACCTGCGCTAACCTTGCCGACCCTCGCGCCCCCGGCCAACGCCGGACGCGTCGTGACGCACTGGAATGACTCGAATCGGTTTCTACATCCTCCGGGCCGCGCAGCCGCAAGCATTCGTCTGCCGCCTGTGCCAGCAGCTCTACCAGCGCGGCCAGTCGATTTATGTCCACGCCCCGGACGATGGGGATGCGCAGCGGATCGACGAAGCGCTGTGGACCTACCGGCCCGACGCCTTTGTGCCACACGACATGCTTGGCGCGCCGGACAGCGAATCGACACCGATCCTGATCGGGCAGACCGAACCGCCCGAACACTGCCACGATGTGCTGATCAATCTGGCGCCGGATGTGCCGTTGTTCTTCAGCCGCTTCGAGCGCGTGGCCGAAATCATTCCCGCCGATGACACCCTGAAGACCGCGGGCCGCCATCGGTTCCAGTTCTACCGCGATCGCGGTTATCAACTCGACACCTATCAAGACGTAGATGGATAAGACCTACGACCCGTCCGAAATCGAACCCCGGTGGTACCAGACCTGGGAGCAAGCCGGCGACTTCAACGCACGGCTGGAGCCGGATCGCGATGCCTACTGCATCGTCATCCCGCCGCCCAACGTCACCGGCAGCCTGCACATGGGTCACGCATTCCAGCACACGATCATGGACGCGCTGACCCGTTATCACCGCATGCGTGGCGACAACACGCTGTGGCAGCCGGGCACCGACCACGCGGGCATCGCCACGCAGATGGTCGTCGAGCGCCGTCTGGCCGCCGAGGGCGTGTCCCGCCACGATCTCGGCCGCGACGCCTTCGTCGACAAGGTCTGGGAATGGAAGGCCGAGTCCGGCGGCAACATCACCCGGCAGATGCGCCGCATGGGCAGTTCCGTGGACTGGTCGCGCGAGCGCTTCACCATGGACGCGGGCCTGTCCGAGGCCGTCACCGAGGTCTTCGTGCGTCTTTACGACGAGGGCCTGATCTATCGCGGCAAGCGCCTGGTGAACTGGGACCCCGTGCTGAAGACCGCCGTGTCCGATCTGGAAGTCGAGTCGAAGGAGGAACAAGGCCATCTGTGGCACCTGCGCTACCCGCGCAGCGACGGTCAGGGTCATGTGATCGTCGCCACGACGCGACCGGAAACCATGCTGGGCGACATGGCCGTGGCCGTGCATCCCGACGACGAGCGCTACCGCGACCTCGTTGGCCAGACACTGGAACTGCCGCTGACCGGCCGCCGGATTCCGGTGATCGCCGATGACTACGTCGACCCCGAATTCGGCACCGGCTGCGTGAAGATCACGCCGGCGCACGATTTCAATGACTACGCCATGGGCCAGCGCCACGGGCTGACGCTGCTCAACATTTTCGATGACGACGCCTGCATCAACGACGATGCGCCGGAGGCCTATCGCGGCCTGTCCCGCTTCGAGGCGCGCAAGCGCATCGTCGACGACCTGGACGCCGCCGGCCTGCTGGAACGCATCGACGACCACACGCTGATGGTCCCTCGCGGCGACCGCACCGGCGAGGTGCTGGAGCCCTACCTGACCGACCAGTGGTTCGTGAAAACCGGGCCGCTGGCCGAGCCGGCCATCGAAGCCGTCGAGACCGGCCGCATCCGCTTCGTGCCGGACAACTGGAAGAACACCTACTTCCAGTGGATGCGCAACATCGAGGACTGGTGCATCAGTCGCCAGCTCTGGTGGGGGCATCGCGTGCCCGCCTGGTACGACGACGCAGGCAACATCGTCGTCGGTCGCACCGAAGCCGAGGCCCGGGAGCGCTGGCATGCGCAGTTCGGCAATGACCAGGAACCGCGGCTGCGCCAGGACGATGACGTGCTCGACACCTGGTTCTCCTCGGCGCTGTGGCCGTTCACCACGCTGGGCTGGCCGGAGCAGACACCGGAGCTCAAGGCGTTCTATCCCACCGCCGTGCTGGTCACCGGCTTCGACATCATCTTCTTCTGGGTCGCCCGGATGATCATGATGGGACTGAAGTTCGCCGGCGACGTGCCGTTCCGTGATGTCTACATCACCGGCCTGATCCGCGACGCCGAGGGTCAGAAGCAGTCCAAGTCCAAGGGCAATGTCATCGACCCGGTGGACCTGATCGACGGCATCGATCTCGACGCGCTGGTCGCCAAGCGCACCGTGGGTCTGATGCAGCCGAAGAAGGCCAGGGCCATCGAGAAGGCCACGCGCAAGGATTTTCCGGATGGCATCCCCGCCTTCGGCACCGACGCCGTGCGCTTCACCTTTGCAGCGCTGGCTTCCACCGGTCGCGACATCCGCTTCGATCTGGGCCGCGTGGCGGGCTACCGCAACTTCTGCAACAAGCTGTGGAATGCCGCCCGCTACGTGCTGATGAACACGGAGGGTCAGGACACCGGGCTGAACCCGGATGACGCGATCTCGCTGTCCGCGGCCGATCGCTGGATCATCTCGCGCTTGCAGGACACCGAGCGCAAGGCCTCGGACCACCTGGATGCCTACCGCTTCGACCTCGCCGCGCAGACGCTTTACGACTTCACCTGGAACGAGTACTGCGACTGGTATCTGGAGCTGTCCAAACCGGTACTCACCGGCGATGCCGATGCCGCCGCCCAGCGCGGCACGCGCCGCACGCTGGTCCGTGTGCTGGAAACGCTGCTGCGGCTGATGCACCCGCTGATGCCCTTCATCACCGAGGAAATCTGGCAGAAGGTCGCGCCACTGGCCGGCGCCGAGGGCCGCTCCATCGCCCTGACCCGCTGGCCAACACCGGACGCGGATCGCCATGACGAAGCGGCCGAGGCGGATGTCGCCTGGCTGCAACGCTTCATCCTCGGCGTGCGCCGCATCCGCGGCGAGATGGACATCTCCCCGAGCAAGCCGATTCCGGTGCTGCTGGAACAGGCCGGCGTGGATGACCGCGAGCGGCTGGGCCGTTTCGAAGCACTGATCGCCTTCCTCGCACGCACCGAATCGATTCGCGTCCTGGACGCGGGCGACACCGCGCCCGAGTCCGCCCTTGCCCTGCTCGGCGACATGCGCATCCTCGTCCCCATGGCCGGGCTGATCGACAAGGACGCCGAACTGGCCCGCCTGGACAAGCAGATCGCCCAGACCGAAGGCGACGTCCAACGCGCCGAGGCCAAGCTGGGCAACGAGGGCTTCGTCAGCCGCGCGCCGGAGGCCGTGGTCAATCAGGAGCGCGAACGCCTCACCACGCATCGCAAGACGCTGGGCGAATTGCAGGCACAGCGGGAACGGATCGCGGCCCTGTAGGGTCAACCTGTCATGGGCACACGTCTTCTCATCCTGCTGTTCGTCATTCCGCTGGCGGAAACCTGGTTTCTGATCAAGGTCGGCGGCGTCATCGGCGCCGTCCCCACGATCGCGCTGGTCGTGCTCACCGCGGTCGTCGGCACCACGGTGGCGAGACGTCAGGGCCTGTCGACGATCCGTCGCATCCAGCTTGCGCAAATGGAGGGCCGGCTGCCGGCGTCGGAGATGGTGGAGGGCGTGCTGCTGTTGCTGGCGGGCGTGCTGCTGATGACACCGGGCTTCTTCACCGACGCGATCGGCTTTTCCATGCTGTTTCCGCAACTGCGTGCGCGGCTGGCGCAGAAGACCGTCGGATCACTCGCCACCGCTCGACCCGACCTCAAGCAACCGGTCGTCATCGAAGGCGACTACGAGCGCAAGTCCTGATCCAGCGGAGCCGCGCGCCGTCGTGGTGACGCGCTCCGCCCCCGTCTACCCTGCCTTCAACTGCGCCCGGTGAACCGGCTCGTCGCTGGCACCCTCGATCTGCTTGAGACAGCGATCGAAGGTCTGCGAAATCCGGGTCTGGTGCAGGATCATCGACAGCTTCGGCCAGGTCGCCCTTTCACCGGCCAGGATCATCTCGCGCGTCGTCTCGACGCTGGGATTCGACATCATCTGGCGGAACTGACTCAGCCGGAATGACGGCACGACGGTGATGTTGCCGCGGTATTGCTGCTCCAGCAGGCCATGCAGGGTATCCAGCCGCTTGCGAACATGACCGGGCGGAGACAGGTCGCGCCCCAGCCCGGCGAGCAGCTTGGCCTGCTCCTTCACCGCCTCCAGCGCGTAGGCGCGGAGGATGCCGGTGCGCCCACCGCGCGAGCGTGAACCACGCAGGGCCATGAACGGCACGACATGCGGGTTGGTCTGGCTGACGATGAAATGATTGACGTTATGCAGGCGCCTCAATCGCATCTGCGGGAGGTCGCTCTTCATGGAGCCATCCACCCATTTCACGTTCGGCAGGAATGGCACCTTGGCGCCACGGTGATCACGCTGGTACAGCAATACGGGCTCGAAGATCACCGGCACGGCGCAGGAGGCCAGCACCGCCTCACGCATGCAAAGATGCGGGAAGGTCACGTGGTTCAGCAGCTTCGGTGACTGCGTGGTGTTCGCCGGCGACACGGTGACGTTGACCACCCGACCGGTGCGTCGATAGGACTCGTCAAAGGTCATGTCGGCGACGAAGTGCTGGATGCCGCGACGCACCTGCGCCTGGTCCATCAGCGCCCGCCGCTTGATGATCGAACTCAGGCCCAGACCGCGCCAGAAGCCGAACCGGGCCATGTCCGCGTCGAAGATCTCCTCGATCTCGTCGTCGGTATGCGTGCCCAGCGTCGCGGCCACGACCGATCCGGCGCTGGACCCCGAGATGACGCGTGGCAGCGCATTGTGTTCCCACAGCGACTTGATCACACCAATGTGGAAAAGACCGAGTGTCGCGCCACCGGAGAGCATCAGCCCCGTGCGCCCGAACGACAGCGCCGTTTCCTCGAAGAAATCCTGGCGCTCAGGCATCGCCTGGGCGTGAGGCAGCCCGGCCAGATACTCCAGCGAGCGGCAGACCTCGTCGATGTAGTCGGAGACCAGATGCTTGGTGCCGATAAAGGTCTGCGCGTAGATGTACGGGCTGCCGATGCCGCCGATATTCCAGTGCAGCCCCTGCCGCAGCTCGTGCATCAACCCGAAGATGTCGCCCCGCTCGCGGAGCCGGCGAATCTGGCGCAGGCGGGCCCGGATCATCCGGAAATCATAGAGCGACGACTCGTCTTCGGATTTCCAGGCATCCCCCCCGGTGAGCTCATCCAGACGTTGGGCGGCATCCGCCCAGGTGGCGTAGTCGCCCGCCTGGCGCATAGCGCGTCTGCATTCCCGGAGGCTGGACATGATCACGTCCCTTCGTGAGGTCCTGTTCCTCAGCAGCTTAACGCCTATCCCACGGGGTCGTGTAAACGTTTCGCGAACCGGGAACGCCCGCCCCGCTGCTCCGGCATGCACTTGCCGGACAGGAGACCGGCCCCTGGTTTAGGCTTGAAGTCCTCAACGGACGCACAGAGAACGAGTTGGACGACGTGAATCCCGACACCCGCGTAAACGGCGTGGACCTGCTGCAATCGATGCAGCAGCGCGCGAACGAAATCATCGTGGGCAAGCAGCAGCAGCTGAAGCTGGCCACGGCCTGCCTGATCGCCGGCGGCCACCTGCTGATCGACGATGTGCCCGGCATGGGCAAGACCACGCTGGCGCACACCCTGGCGAGGCTGTTCGGCCTGCATTTCAGCCGCGTGCAGTTCACCAGCGACCTGCTGCCGGCCGACATCCTCGGCGTATCGGTGTTCGAGGGCACCGACAGCGGCTTCGTGTTCCATCCCGGACCGGTGTTCTCGCAGGTGGTGCTGGCCGACGAGGTCAATCGCGCCAGCCCCAAGACCCAGAGCGCGCTGCTCGAAGCGATGGAGGAAGGCCAGGTCACCATCGATGGTGTCACCCGCGCCCTGCCGGCGCCGTTCTTCGTCATCGCCACGCAGAACCCGGGCGAACAGATCGGCACCTTCCCGCTGCCGGAATCGCAGCTTGACCGGTTCATGATGCGCCTGGAGCTGGGCTACCCCGCGGCGGACGCCGAACTCGAACTGCTCGCGGGCCGCAGCCGCCGGACCCTGCTGGAAGAGCTGTCCGCGGTCGGCACGCCGGAGCAACTGGTCGCGATCCAGCAGGCGGTCGGGGGCATCAAGACCAGCGATGCCCTGCTGCGCTACATCCTGGAACTGATTCGAGCGACCCGCGCCTCGGCCGACCTACGTGACGGCCTGTCGCCCCGCGCGGGCCTTGCGCTGAAACGAGCGGCCCAGGCCTGGGCCTACATGGACGCGCGGGACTACGTGCTGCCGGAAGATGTCCAGGCGGTGTTCGCCGCCGTGGTCGCGCACCGCCTGCGTACGGCCGACCGGCGCATCCTGTCCGCCGAGGCCGTTCTCGGCATCGTCGAGCACGTCGCCGTCCCCTGATGGCCGTATCGGCCCTGCGTGGCATGCTGCACCCGCTACGCAG
>CALBOV010000116.1 GCA_937896565.1 uncultured Salinisphaerales bacterium | reverse complement strand
TGATATGGATCCGGCCGCCCTGCAGGAACTGGCCGATTCCATCCGTCGCCAGGGTGTCATGCAGCCGGTGGTGGTCCGCCCTATAGAAGAAGGCCGCTACGAACTGATTGCCGGCGAGCGTCGCTGGCGGGCGGTGCAGATGGTCGGGCTGCCGACCATTCCCGCCGTGATCCGGCCGCTGGAAGATCAGGCCGCGCTGGCGGTCGCGCTGATCGAGAACATCCAGCGCGAATCGCTGAATCCCATCGAGGAGGCGCTGGCGCTGCATCGGTTGATCGATGAATGCGGTCTCACGCATCAGGCCTGCGCCGAGTCGGTGGGCCGTTCGCGCGCCGCGGTGAGCAATCTGCTCCGCCTGCTGGAGCTGGATGAGGAGATCCGCGCCATGGTCCAGGCCCGGCAACTGGAGATGGGCCATGCACGCGCGCTGCTTGGCGCGCCGGTCGAGTCGCGGTCACGCCTGGCGCGTGAGGTGGTCACGCGCGGCCTGACCGTGCGTCAGACCGAGGCGCTGGTCCGCAATCTCGGCGAACCCCCGAAGGCGGCAACGCCACCCGCGCCAGTGTCGGACCACCTGGTGAGCCTCGGTCGCAAGCTGGGCGGACGACTCAATGCCAAGGTCGAGTTGCAGCAAAAGGGCCGGGGCAAGGGGCGGATCGTCATCAATTATGGCTCCGAGGACGAGCTGGAAGACATCCTGCGCGAGCTGACTTAGCGGGGGCCCCGCCCGCATCGCCCCGCCGCCGGGCAGCGGACGGTGGCCGACCGTCCGCCCCGCGCGGCGCCGTTCATGAACTTTGGTCTAGCCTTCGTCGCCCGTGGTGATGAAACCCCGTGCGGTAGGGCTGCCGAGAGAGGTTGCTGCGCCGCAGCATTTCATTGACCTGTCATCAGGCCATGGCTATACTTCGCGCCCCCTTAAGGCGGGCGGCACCGGTTTGAGTGACGCAAACCCAGAGCGCTCCGGCGCTCACACGGGCTTCGCCATGGCGCTGAGGATCTGCGCCTGGCAGCTCGGAATCGGTCTCGCAGGTTCTTTGCTTTGGGGGCTGCATGGTGGTGTCCATGCAGCGGTGGCCGGAATATCCGGCGGCCTGATCGCTGTGATCAGCACCTTTTATTTTGCGTTGCGAGCGTTTGCCTCCGGGCAAGACGCGGCGCCCGAGCGGCTCCTCGGCAATCTTTTGCGCGCTGAGGTGATGAAGTGGGGTGTGACCCTGGCATTGTTCATGGTCGCCATCGTGCTCTTCAGGGACCAGTTCCCACCGGTCATCAGCGTCTACGCAGCGTGTTTGCTGGTGTACTGGTTCGCGCTCGGCTGGACGGCCACAGATACTGGAACTCGAACAGGCTAAGGCAACGATGGCAAGCGGCGGCGGAGAACAACACGGCACGGACAGTGCCAGCTATTACGTATCGCACCATCTGACCCATCTTCAGGTGGGTGAGGGTTTCTGGACCTGGAACATCGACACCTTGATCGTCAGCACCGTCCTCGGTGTGATCATGTGCGGCGTCATGTACCTGGGTGCCCGGAGGGCGACCTCGGGCGTTCCCGGATTCCTCCAGAACCTGGTGGAATCGCTGGTCGATTTCATCGACGGCCTGGTCAAGGAGTCCTTCCCGGGCACGTCGAAGTTCGTTCCGCCGTTCGCGTTGACGATCTTCGTCTGGACCTTCCTCTGGAACTGCATGGACCTGGTCCCGGTGGACTGGTTGCCGGCGGCGGCTTCCATGGCCGGTCTGGAGTACATGCGGGTCGTGCCGTCGGCCGACATGAACGCGACCTTCGCGATCTCCATCTCGGTCTTCTTCCTGATCATCATCTACAGCATCGCCGGCAAGGGTTTTGGCGGCTATGCGAAAGAGTGGCTGTCCCACCCGTTCGGCTGGTACCTGCTGCCCTTCAACATCATCATCAATTTCGTTGAGCTCATGGCCAAGCCGGTGTCGCTGTCACTGCGACTGTTCGGCAACCTCTACGCCGGTGAGCTGATCTTCATCCTGATTGCGCTGCTGCCCTGGGGCGTGCAGTTCATCCCCGGATTTGCCTGGGCGGTGTTCCACATTCTGGTGGTCACCTTGCAGGCCTTCATCATCACCGTGCTCAGCGTCGTGTACCTGAGCATGGCGTATGAGTCGCACGACGAGCACTGATTGGGCTCACCCCGGTTTTTTACTGACTAGATCAACTTCCAACACCTGACGGAAACGACTGGAGAACGACGATGGAACTCATCATTGGCAACACCGCGCTGGCAATCGGCCTGATCTTCGGCCTGGCTGCTCTGGGCACGGGCATCGGCTTCGGCCTGCTGGGCGGCAAGTTCCTGGAAGGCGCCGCACGTCAGCCGGAAATGGCCGGCATGTTGCAGACCCGCATGTTCATCATCGCCGGCCTGCTGGACGCCGTGGCCATTATCGGTGTCGCCATGGCGCTGCTGCTGATGTTCGGCAACCCGCTTCTCGGCCAGCTCGGCTAATCCAATCCTACGAAGCTGTAGTCAATCCATTCGTAGGAGATAGCCGTGGGTATTAACGCCACCATCATCGGGCAGACGATCACCTTCGCGGTGTTCGTGCTGTTCACGATGAAGTTCGTCTGGCCGCCGATCAAGCAGGCCATGAACGAGCGCGCCAAGAAGATCGAGGACGGTCTGGCCGCCGCCGAACGCGGCGAAGCCTCGCTGGCGGAAGCCAGCAAGGCCTCTGATGGAGCACTCAAGGAAGCTCGCGCCCAGGCGCAGGACATCCTGGCCGGTGCCAACCGTCAGGCCAACGACATCGTCGAAAAGGCCAAGACCGAGGCCCGCACCGAAGCGGATCGGATCATCGCCGCCGCGAACGAGGAGATCGACGCCTCGATGCAGCGCGCGAAGGCCGAACTGCGCAAGGAAGTGTCCGCCATCGCGCTCGCCGGTGCCCAGAAGGTGCTGGCTCGCGAGGTCGATGCCTCCGCGCATGACGATCTGCTCAAGCAGTTGGCCACCGAGATCTGATCATGAGTGAGCTGTCCACACTGGCACGTCCTTACGCTCGCGCATTCTTCGAGCTGCAGAACGAAGCCGGCGCTCTGCCGGCCGGTCAGCAGGCCGTGGACGCGATGGCGGCCGTGGTCCAGCAGTCCGAGGTCGCCCGTCTGATCGGCCATCCCGCCGTGACGTCGGACGAGCTGGTCGGTCTGATCCAGGCCGCCGTTGGCGACGCGCTGGGCGCAAGCGGGTTGAACCTGCTGAAGGTGCTGGCGGACAACAAGCGCCTGGCGCTGTTGCCGGCCATCGCCGAGCAGTACAGCCTGCTGAAGGACGAGGCCGAGCGCCGGATCGAGATCGAGATGACCTCCGCGATGCCCGTCAGCGACGAGGCGCAGTCCGCGCTGGTCGCGGCGCTGTCCAAGCGGCTCGGTCGCGATGTCGAACTGAGCGTATCCGTCGATGACTCCCTGATCGGCGGCGCCGTGCTGCGCGCGGGCGATCTGGTCATTGATGGGTCGGTCGCCGGTCGTGTGGAACGAATCACTCAGGCGCTGACCGCGTAGGTCTGTACCGGACGAAGACAACCAGGAAGCGGCGTAACAGGCGCCGCGACACCAGGAAACAGAGATGCAATTGAATCCGTCTGAAATCAGCGATCTCATCAAGGATCGCATCAAGAATTTCGAGGCTGTCACCGAAGCCCGCAACCAGGGCACCGTCGTGTCGCTGGCCGACGGCATCGTTCGTATTCACGGCCTCGAAGACGCGGTGCTGGGCGAAATGCTCGAGTTCCCGGGTGATGTCTTCGGTCTGGCCCTGAACCTCGAGCGTGACTCCGTCGGCGCCGTGGTCCTGGGTGACTACAGCAGCCTGACCGAGGGTGACTGGGTCAAGACCACCGGCCGCATTCTGGAAGTGCCGGTCGGGCCGGCGATGCTGGGTCGCGTTGTCGACTCGCTGGGTCGTCCGATCGACGGCAAGGGCGACATCAATGCCGAAGCCACGTCGCCGATCGAAAAGGTCGCGCCGGGCGTGATCGCGCGCCAGTCGGTCGACCAGCCGGTGCAGACCGGGCTGAAGTCCATCGACGCCATGGTGCCGATTGGTCGTGGTCAGCGTGAGCTGATCATTGGCGACCGTCAGACGGGCAAGACGACGGTGGCGATTGACACCATCATCAACCAGAAAGAGTTTTACGACGCAGGTGAGCCGGTGTTCTGCATCTACGTCGCTGTCGGCCAGAAGGGTTCCACAGTGGCGGGCATCGTGAAGACGCTCGAAGAAGCAGGTGCCTTAGCCT
>CALBOV010000115.1 GCA_937896565.1 uncultured Salinisphaerales bacterium | reverse complement strand
TACATGATGACCCGGCCATCGGCGTTCCGCGCGGCCCGGCCCACCGTCTGGATCAGCGAGGTCTCCGAGCGCAGGAAGCCCTCCTTGTCGGCATCCAGAATCGCCACCAGCGAGACCTCGGGCAGGTCCAGGCCCTCGCGCAGGAGGTTGATGCCGACCAGGCAGTCGAAGGCGCCCAGACGCAGATCGCGGAGAATCTCCGCCCGCTCGACCGTGTCGATGTCCGAATGCAGGTAGCGCACGCGCACGCCGTGTTCATGGAGGTAGTCGGTCAGATCCTCGGCCATGCGCTTGGTCAGCGTCGTGACCAGCACCCGCTCGTCGCGCTCCGCCCTCACCTGCACCTCGCTGAGCAGGTCATCGACCTGGGTGCGCACCGGCCGGATCTCGACCTGCGGATCAACCAGCCCGGTCGGCCGGACCACCTGCTCGACGATCTGCCCGGTATGCGCATCCTCGTACGGACCGGGCGTGGCGGAGACGAAGATCGTCTGCGGCGCGAGGTGCTCGAATTCCTCGAACTTCAGCGGCCGGTTGTCCAGCGCCGACGGCAGCCGGAAGCCATATTCGACCAGCGTTTCCTTGCGCGAGCGGTCGCCCTTGTACATCGCCCCGACCTGCGGGACGGTGACATGGGACTCGTCGATGACCAGCAGCGCATCCGGCGGCAGGTAATCGAACAGACAGGGCGGTGGCTCGCCCGGCGCACGGCCGGAGATGTAGCGCGAGTAGTTCTCGATGCCGTTGCAGTAGCCGACCTCCTGGATCATCTCCAGATCGAACATGGTCCGCTGCTCCAGGCGCTGGGCCTCCAGCAGCTTGCCGGCCTTGCGGAGCTGCGCCAGGCGCTCCCGCAACTCGTCGCGCACCTGATCCATGAGCTTGACCATCCGCTCGCGCGGGGTCACGTAGTGCGTCTTCGGGAAAATCGTGTAACGCGGCACCTTGCCGCGCACCTCGCCGGTCAGCGGGTCGAACAGTGACAGGCTCTCGATCTCGTCATCGAACAACTCGACGCGCAGCGCCTCTTCATCGCTTTCCGCCGGGTGGATGTCGATCACATCGCCGCGCACCCGGTAGGTGCCGCGCTTCAGCTCCAGATCATTGCGGGTGTACTGCATCGAGGTGAGGCGCCGCAGCAGTTCGCGCTGATCCAGCCGGTCGCCGCGATCCAGATGCAGCACCATCTGGAAGTAGCTTTCCGGGTCACCCAGACCGTAGATGCAGGACACGGAGGCGACGATGATCACGTCGCGCCGCTGCATCAGCGCCTTGGTCGCGGACAGGCGCATCTGCTCGATGTGATCGTTGATGCTCGAGTCCTTCTCGATGTACGTGTCCGACGACGGCACGTAGGCCTCGGGCTGGTAGTAGTCGTAGTAGCTGACGAAGTACTCGACCGCGTTGTTCGGGAAGAACTCGCGGAACTCGCCGTAGAGCTGACCGGCCAGGGTCTTGTTCGGCGCCATGACCAGCGTTGGCCGCTGTACCTGCTGGATCACGTTGGCGATCGAATAGGTCTTGCCGGAACCGGTCACGCCCAGCAGCGTCTGGTGCGACAGGCCGCTCTCGATGCCGTCCACCATCTGGCCAATGGCCGTGGGCTGATCGCCGGCCGGCGCCCAGTCCGCCTTGAGTTCGAATGAGTCGGTCACGGCATGCTGCAAAGAAGCTGAACGGTCATGATACGCGCTCGACCGGGTGGGCTTTCGCTGTAGAGCCCGATCATCCGGGCAGGTTCCCGGCCGCGACGGATGCTGAGCGCTGGGCTACGCTGAACGCGGACACACCGACAACCCGAGGAACACGTCATGGACGAGCCGAACAAGGTCCTGAGCAACCCCGCGATCTCGCCGCGGGCGGTCCGCTACCACCTGCTCCTGCTCGTCATCTCGCTGGTCGGTTCGGTGGTCGGCATCCTACTGATCCCGATCCTGCTGCCGATCTGCCGGTGGTACTACAACCGCTACTTCGAAACCCTCAACGTGGTGCTGACGACGCGGGAGCTGCAGGTCGATCGCGGTATCTGGAACCGCGAGGAAAAGAGCATTCCGCTGGAGAAGATCACCGATCTGGCCACGTTCCAGGGACCGGTGATGCGGCACCTGGGGCTCAAGGGCCTGCGCGTGGAAACCGCAGGCCAGAGTGACAGCGGTGGCGCGCTGGTCCGCCTGATCGGCCTGGAGAACACCGAGGACTTCCGCGCGCTGGCATTGCGGCAGCGCGATCGCGTGACTGACGGCCCCGCCACGCAACCGCCATCCGACGGCGCATCGAGCACGGAGCTGCTGACGGAAATCCGTGACCAGCTCGCGCGCATCGAGCAGCACCTGCGTGGCTCGGCATCGAACTGAACCCGTCGTCATCGCCAACCTGACACAAACCGGCCATCCGGACGGTTGGTGCCGTTCCGGCCGCGCCGTATCATACGCACGCCTCTTACCCGACCTGGAGCCGGTCCATTGAAACTGTCCGAGCGCGTACAACGCATCAAGCCCTCCCCGACCCTGGCCGTCACCGCGCGTGCCGCCGAACTGCGTCGACAGGGCAAGGACATTATCGGGCTGGGCGCGGGTGAACCGGATTTCCCCACGCCGGCGCATGTGCGCATGGCGGCCAAGGACGCCATCGACGCGGGCTTCACCCGCTACACCCCGGTCGGTGGCACGCCGGAACTGAAGGACGCCATCGTCAACAAGTTCCAGCGCGACAACGGCCTGAGCTACACGCCGGACCAAGTGCTGGTCTCCTGCGGTGGCAAGCAGAGCTTCTTCAACCTTTGCCAAGCGATGATCGACGACGGCGACGAGGTCATCATCCCGGCGCCGTACTGGGTCAGCTACCCGGACATGGCGCTGCTGGCGGGCGGCAAGCCGGTGGTCATCGAGACCACGATGGACGCCTCGTTCAAGATCACCGCCGAACAGCTCGAAGCGGCAATCACGCCGAAGACGCGGCTGGTCGTGCTCAACAGCCCGTCCAACCCCAGCGGCAAGGCCTACTCCAAGGCCGAGCTGGCGGCGCTTGGTGAGGTGCTGCTCAAGTATCCCGACGTGTTCGTCGCCACCGACGACATGTATGAGCACATCCTGTGGACCGAG
>CALBOV010000114.1 GCA_937896565.1 uncultured Salinisphaerales bacterium | reverse complement strand
CATGTCTCCCTCCTCGGGATGTGATCATGGCTCAACACACAAAATTCGTTACACCCTCCATCACGGTCGTGATCATCACCGGGGCCGCCCCCCCGTGCATTCCCACGGTCGCCGCCATGCACCGCAACATCCCGGGTACCACACACACCGCCGTCGCCTCAGCGAATACGATGCGCGGCGCATCGTCATCCGTCAGTACGGGCTCGGGGTTCACAGCGCCCATTGTCACGATGGTTACTGGACGTTGATCGGTGACCGTTACGGACATGGCTCGATCCGGGTTGTGCTGGACGCATTCTCGGGGCAGGTTGTCGGGTACTTTCCTCTCGACACCCACCGAGGCTGGCGTTGGTAACAAGCTTTCGATCGATCGTTCGTCCTCTGATCTGGATGCTCATGCCGCTGACGTTGCTCAGCCCGACGCTGCACGCCTCGCCGGTGAACGCCTCCTTGCTGGCGGCGTCCGCCGGCGGGGGGTGGCGGACCGGTGCGGTTCGTCAGGCGATGGCGGAGATCCAGGCGCGTTACGGGGGATCGATGATCCGCCAGCAATCGAACGGGGACACGCTGCTGGTGCAATGGCGCACGCAACAGGGCGTGCAGGTGTTCGTCATCGAACCCTCAACCGGGCGCTGGTATCCCGCGCCCCGCCGCGATGCGCGTCCTGGTCGTTGACGATGATCCGTCGCTGCGCGAGGGGGTGGCGGCGCTGATCACCGAGGCCGGTTTCGATGTCGACACCGCCGATGGCGCCGACGCGGCTGATTCCTGGGTGCGGGCGGTGTCGTTCGCGGCGATCGTCCTGGATCTGGGATTGCCCGACGGCGATGGCCTGGACCTGATCCGGCAATGGCGGCGACGGGGGGCGACGCTACCCATTCTGGTCCTGTCCGCGCGTGGGACGCCGGACGAGCGGGCCGACGGTCTGGAGGCCGGGGCCAATGACTACCTGCCCAAACCTTTTCATGGCCGCGAGTTGCTGGCGCGCCTGCGCCGGATGATCCAGGGGACGTCGCCCCTGGCGGAGCCGCTGCGACTGCGACCGGATGGTCAGGTGGGCTTCGATCTGGTCGACGAGTCGGTGTTCCTGGACGGCCAGCCGGTGGCACTCTCCCGGACCCTGCGCCGCGTGCTTGGCGTGCTCGTCGCCGCACGTGGGCGGGCCGTGAGCAAGGCGCGACTGATGGACCAGGTCCGGGACCTGGAGGCGGCGGCCTCCGACAATGCCGTCGAGCAGTGGGTGCGGCGGCTGCGACAGCAACTGGGCGCGGGGTTGATCGTCACGGTGCCCGGCCAGGGTTACGCCGTTTGCCTGCCATTGCGGGATACCGCGGGTTGATGCGTTCGCTGCGGCTTCGGCTCATCGTCACCGTGGCCGTGGTCATCGGCGTGACCCTGCTGCTGGCGGGAAGCTGGCTGGCCGCGAGGCTCTACCAGGGCATGGCTCAATCGACAGTGGCCCGGCTGACCGAAAGCGCCGAGCATGTCGCGGCATTTCTGCCATTCGAACTCGCCGAGAACTGGTCGCAGGGCGAATATGCCCAGCCCTATTCCGGGCACTACTGGGCGTTGATGCAGTTGGAGGGGGCGGAGGGATCACGGTGGTTTGCCACTTCCGCGTCGCTCACCGATTTCGAACTGCTCGATCCCGCCGCCACACCAGTGAAGGACCGGCGGGTCGGTACGCTGATCCGGATGACCGGGCCGCTGGATCAGCGTCTGGTCGCCACCTGGGTGCCGCTGCCGGTGGGGCCGGAGCCGGGGCGTTTCGCGATGCTCATCGCCGTGCCCGCCGAGCCGCTGGAGCGCCAGACGGCGGTGTTGCTGACGGCGCTCTGGCAGGGTGGTGTCGTGATTTGGCTGCTTTGCGTCATTGCCGGTGGCATCGGCATCGCGACCGCGTCACGTCCGATTCGCGCCCTGCAACGCCAACTGGCCGGATTGCAGCGCGGTGAGCGCCAGAGGCTGGATGAGGCCGTGCCGTCCGAGTTCTCGGGCCTGGTTCGCGGGTTCAACACGGTGCTGGACTCGCACGAACAGACCGTGGCGCGTCACCGCGATGCGGTGGCGCAGCTGGCTCACGAGCTGAAAACGCCGCTGGCAGCGCTGCGGCAATCGGCGGAGGCGGGCGGCCAGGTGCCATCCGAAGAGGTGTTGCTGCGGGTACGGCGGATGATGCCGCTGATCGAGCAGGAGATCGGCCGTGCGCGCATCCATGGTCCGTCGCCGGGTCTGCGGCCCGCCAGCGTGGCCGAGCAGGTTCGTCGCGCCGTCCAGGTTTGTCGTGTCGACCACGAACTCGGGGCGCAGGCGATTCGGCAGGATGTGCCGGATACCTTCACGGTGCCGCTGGAGGCCCGTGATCTCTACACCGTTGTCTGGAATCTGCTGGACAACGCGATTCGCCACGGCGGCGGACCGGTGCTGATCACGGCCGCGGGCGACGGCTTTGCCGTGCACGACAGCGGAACGGTAGGCGCATCCGGCGAGGGCGCGTCCAACGGAATCGGCCTGTCGCTGGTCGATGCCGTGTTGGCTGCCTATGGGTGGGGGACCGAGGTTTCAGCCAGCCCGCAGGGTGGCCGCTGCGTCGTCGTTCGACCCGCGGGAATCCGGGGGCCGCGACCCGATCAGTGATCGGATCGCGGCCTGTTCACGGCGCTGCCGTCTAGACGTGCCGACGTCGATTGCGACGTCGCAACCAGCCACCGGCAAGCAGGAGCAGCAGGGCGCCCGGCAATGCCGCGCCGCCCTTGCCTCCGGTGACGCCATCGGGGTCGCCACCGCCACCGCCGGGTGTGGCGTTTTCGAAGTTGTAGAGCTGCACGCCACGGCCGAAGGTGGCGGCGAACAGCTTCCTGTCGTCGCCGGGCTGCAGCACGAGCTGGTTGATCGGCAGGTTGGGCATGTCGCCCAGCGGTGCCCACTCCGTGCCGTCCAGATCACTGGAAATGAACACGCCGATGTCGGTGCCAACGATGAGCTGATCGCCGCGCTTGATGATGGCGGTGGTCACCACGTCCGGCAGGTTGCCGGAAATGTCGACAAAGGTTTCACCCGCGTCGGTGGACTTGAAGACATGGCCGCTGCCGATATCGGTATTGGTGTCCAGATAGCCGCCTTCGCCCAGCCAGCGTGCGGTGGAGTAACCCCCCAGCACGGCGTACACCGTCTTGGTGTCATCGGGGTCGATCTCCAGACCGTAGATGAATCGATTGGGCAACCCGTCGGCTGTCGCATGATGCCAACCGTCGGAGGTTCCCGCGGCCGGAGGCAGGTCGCCTCCGACGTTGGTGGCGATGCCGGAGTCGAACTGGGCGTTGCCGTCCAGCACCGAGCAGCTTCCGCAGAACGCGACATAGGCCGCGTCGCCTTCCAGGTCGACTGACCGGTGGCGTGCCTGGTAGGCAATACCGGTCATCGGGCTCACACCCAGATCGAACACGTTCACCCAGTTCGTGGCCGTGGTGGCGTCGGTGGTTTCGGCGACCATGGTGCCTACCGCAATCATGTGATCCGCGTTCTGCGGGTCCATGAAAAATGGCCCCAGGAAGTGGGCGGTACCGACCTCGGCCTCGCCCGGGTCAGCGAAGCTGAACGACTCGCCGCCGTCGTTGGTGCGGTTGATCGACAGTCCGGGCGTCTGCACGAATGCGGTCTGCGAATCATCGGGATCAACGGCGGTCCACATGCCGTCACCGATGTAGATGCGCACCTGACGCCGCGTGTCCGGTTCGATCTTGCCCGAGGCGTTGTCCTGCAGGCCGTAATACACGGTGCCGTCCTTCGCGACACTGATGCCGTAGTTCATCAGCGTGTAGAAGCCTTCGTTCGCACCGTTTTCCCATTCATTGTTCTGGAACGGGTCGGTGACCGCGTTGGCGGAATACTGCTTGTAGGCGCCGCCGTCACCGCCTGCGAACAACCAGACACCACCGTTCACCTCGTCCGGGATGTACAGGCCGGTGTGCTGGTCCGGATGCGTCGTGGTGCCGTTGATGATGCCGTCGTACGTTGGGCAGATGGGGGTGCCGACACCGCCCACGTTGCCGATCAGGAACAGGCAGGTGTTGCCGGCGAAGTAGGTGCCGACGACGCCGAAGTCCAGCGGGTTGACCTGCTGGGCGACGCCGTTGATGGGGACCACGCCGGACGACTCGGTCTGCCAGATCTCCTCAAGCCCGAAGGACAGCCGCGTTGGTGCGCCAGTCAAGGGATCGGTGGAGGTCGGATCGGGCGCGATCCACAGGTCATACCAGGCCTGAATGCCCGGACCCACGCCAAGCGCGGCGGCCGCCGCGAGCGAGGATCCGCCGACCAGGCCGCTGGTGAGGATTTCCAGCTCGTCGGCGAGCTGGATCCAGCTCTCGCCAAAGTCGGTCGACACGTAGAGGCCGTTGAGTGCCGTGCTGCTCAGTGCACCGGCATCTTCCACCAGCTCGCAAACAAACTGCGGATCACCGGCGGGCAGCTGCTCACAGGGGAGATCCGGGATCGGAATGCCGTCGCCCAGCAGCGAGTCGATGTAGGCAACACCGCCGTTGAGCAGCGCGGCGTCCTGCACGATGGCGTAGACGATGTTGTGATCCTGATCCGCGCCGCTGGCCACACCAAACTCGACGCGGCCGATCTTTTCGAAGGGCGCGAACCCACTGGGCGCGCCACTGCCGTCGTCGATCAGCGAGAAGCTGCCCGGGACACCCGTCTGGGACAGGTACAGGCCGTTGCCCGGTGACTGCGGCGTGCCATCCGCGTAGGGCAGCGCGCCAGAACGATAGCCCACCGCTGCCAGCACGGGGCAGCCAGCCGCATCGCAGGTTTCGCTGGTGGCGCCGCCCGGGATCTTGACCACGACGTCGGACACCACATTCGCGAGCTGACAGGGGCCGGAGAAGTCCTCGTTTCCGGCACAGGCATCAGAGACCGGCAGCGCGACGTTGGTGAATGTCTCACCGGCATCGTCCGAGCGGAACAGGCCGCCGTGGGTGCCGGCGTACACGATGTTGGGATTGGACGGATCAACGATGACACGGGAGCCGCCGACGCCATCCGGCAGGCCGGCCGACTGGTTCCAGGTCGCGCCCAGATCATCCGTGTAGAAGGCGCCAAGGCCCACGTAGGTGTTCCCGCCCTGGACATGTTCACCGGTCAGCACGATCAGCCGGCCGCCATTGGCCGTGGTCCAGGCCAGCGAGCTATTGATCAGCGTGGGCAGGTTGTCCCCGATGGGGTACCAGAGGTCGCCGAGCGTGCCGACATCGCCGTCCACCGCGTCACTGGCCCAAACACCGCCAGTGCCCACCGATGCGAACAGACGCATGGCGTCGGCGTCATAGGCGAAATCGTCCACACGACCTGCGACGACCGGGATGCCGTCGTTGGAGCCGTCCGGAAACTGCTCGTCCGAGACTTGCGGGCCGATGCCATATTCCTCCCACTCGCCGGCCGCGTTCGGCACCGCCTTCTGGTTCGCGATCATGGCGCGTTTGCGTTCGACCGCATTGCGGAACGCGTTACCCGGGTGGCCGGAGGCCTGCAGTTTGGCCTGGCTCCACTGATCGATTTCGGTCAGTGATTCCGGCAGCCGCCGGTTGGCGCAGGTTTCCTGGCCGTAGATGGCGTGCAGCTTCTCGGCTGCGGCGTCCGACAAGCCTGGATTGAATTCCCGTGAAAACGCGACGGGATCAACCAGGTCGTAGCCGGGTGGGCAGGCGGCATCCGATGGATGAACGCTGTCGGTGCCGGTGGAATGGATGACGGTCCAAGACACCGCCGCGGTGGCTGCCAGGATGCAGCCAAGGCCAAGATGGGTGTATCGCATAAGAAATATGGGTGTAGGGCGGGCAGCTTCTTGCGTGCCCGACGAAACAATGGGAAAGACGCCCCTCGCGTCTGCCTGATGCACTATGCGCGCAATCAATACGTCATGTCGCGACTGTATAGTCCCACATGTGGCCGATGAATCCCATCGCGTGGCGCCGGCCATGTCGGGTCATGGCGGTCAATCGGGCAGGGTGATCAGTTCTCCGAGCTCCGCCAGGAACAGCGCGCAGGCGACCCGGGGCCGGTTTCGAAGTCGGCCCAGCAGGTCCGCGTACTGACGCAGCTGTGGCGCGTACTGGTCGACGGCCCTGCTTCGATACCGGGTTCGGTCGGCGTCGGAGGCCAGGGGTTCACGCGTCGTCTTGTAGTCGATGACCCAGAGCATGCCGTCGGCGTCTTCCAGGCAGCGGTCGATGATCGCCGAAACCCAGTGCCCTTCGAGCCAGCCGGAGAGGTGATACTCGGATGCGTGCCACGGGTGCGGTTGCAGCATCCACCGCCCCCTTGGTGAGGCCAGCGTGCGTTGCAGCAGAGTCAGTACGCGTTCGACCGCGGGCTCGACCTGATCTTCGGGCATGCCCATGCGGCGCAGCCCGGCGCGCATCGGCGCCGCCCGGGAGCGTCCGCCGTCCGACCAGGCGTTCACGCCATCGGCGATGACCCGCTCCAGCGCCTCGTGGTACATGGTGCCGATCAACGTGGCCTGCACGTCCCCAACGGCGGGGCCGGCGTCGATATCCAGCGACTGTTCGCTGGGCTTGAGCGTTCGACGTTCGGTCGGTGCCCAGATCGGGGGTGATACCGCCGTGGGCCAGTTGGCTGGCAGGCGTGCGACCCCGGGTAGATGGCCGCCATCCGTCTCCGGCGGATCAGCCGGCGATGGCTCCAGAGGCTCCAGCCCATCGAAGGCGGACCCGATCACCGGCCACAGCCGTGCCGCCATGGATTGCGCGCGCGGCTGGTAGATCACCTCGCCGTCGGATGCCTTGATCGTCGCACCCGCC
Source organism: uncultured Salinisphaerales bacterium (assembly GCA_937896565.1). Lineage (GTDB taxonomy): Bacteria > Pseudomonadota > Gammaproteobacteria > Nevskiales > OUC007 > Abyssibacter. The sequence continues at coordinate 8,331 of CALBOV010000114.1, read as the reverse complement.
ACCACGGTCAGGCGTTCCCTGGCACGGGTCATCGCGACGTAGAGCAGGCGCAGTGCCTCCGCGTCGGCGGCATCGGTCGCCAGCTGGTGGAGAAAATCGTACTGGGGCTGACCGGGATGGCCGTCGTCGGCCGGCCGGGCGACCAGCAGCGCGCCGTCGGCGACCGTGCGCAGATGCAGTAGCGGCCTGTCCTGGCCGCGCGGGGCCCGTCCGCAACCAACCATGACCACGTGGTCGTACTGCAGGCCCTTGGATTTATGGATCGTCAGTGCCTCGATCCGGCCGTGTCCGGCACCGCGATAAAGCTGCTGGAGTTGACGCTCGAAGCCGGGCCAGTCCGGCAGCTCCCCGCCGGTGCAGCAGTTGCGCAGAAGACGAAAGATCTGCCGGATGGACGCCTGGTCGTCCTCGCCAACACAGGCCGGACCGCCCAGTTGCGTCCATAGTGCGTCGGCGGCGTCGGCCAGATGCGCGCGCCGCGACTCGGCGGTCACCAGCGCGTGTTCCAGTCGTTCCAGCCGGGCGTGGGCGTCGGCGCTCAGCTCCGACGGCCGCGGAGCCCGCAGCCGCTCGGGCCAGGACAGCGTCATCCGGCCGCGTGACAGCACGACCAGATCGGCCCAGGTCAGGCCGACGAACGGGGCGCGCAGCAGCGCCGTCCAGGCCAGCCGGTCCTCCGGGTGGCGCACGGCGCGGATCAGTTGCACCACATCGCGAACATTGGGCCGGTCGCCCAGCGGGTTGATGTCGACCGCCTGGATGGATTCGGCCAGCCGGGTCCGCAGCGCATCCAGCACCGGCGTCAACTGCGGTCGTGTCGCGGCGAGAATCGCGACGCTGGCGTCCGCCGGTATCGTCGCGATCAGCGCCTCGATGCTGTCCACTGCCGCGGCGGCCTCGTCATGCTTGTCTCCGGAGGCCACTGCCACGATTCGCACGCCCGCGGTGCCGCCGTCCGCGCGGCCGGCGGTGCAGGGCGTGTAGGTCACCGCGCCGATGTGACGATCGGATTGATCGGGAAACAGGTGGCCGAGACGGTTGTTGAACCAGTGGATCAGGGTCGGCGCGCTGCGGAAGTTGGCGCTCAGGGTCTCGACCGTCAGTTCCAGCGCCCCCAGGCGCCGGGTTTCGATCAGCTCGACGAACAGGCGGACATCCGCCTTGCGGAATGCATAAATCGACTGCTGGGGATCGCCGACCAGGAACAATGAGCGGCCGTCGCCCGGTGACCAGTTGGCGGTGAGTTCGCGGACGAGTCGAATCTGCGATTCGCTGGTGTCCTGCATCTCGTCGATGAGCAGGTGCCGGATCCGGGTTTCGGCATGCGCGATGGCTTCCGCGCCGGCCTCGCCGCTGGCGGCGGTGACGGCGGCCAGCGCAACCTCGATGAAATCAGCCTCGCCGCGCTGGGCGAACTGCACCCGCAACTCCGCGTAGCAGAGCCGCAGCACGCGGCCCAGCGCCGCGCGCAGGTGCAGGCTCTCCTCGGGCAGCACTGGCTCCGGCAGCGTACGTACCCGATCCAGCAGGCGGCGGGCCGCCTCGGCGCCGACCGTATCGGCCAGGGCCTCCAGCAGTTCGATGAAGGCCCGCTTCTCCGCCTTCATCTGGCTGGGGAAGCCGATGCGCTTGTCGGCGGTGCGCCGCCAGGTGCCGCCGCCGGTCAGCAGCAACCCCGCGATGAACCGCCAGATCGGGAGCGCCGGGCCGTCGGCCGCCGGCCAGCGGTTCAATGCGTCCGCGTTGATGGCGACGGGCTGCGGCCAGTGCATGGCGGCATGGCGGGCGGCATCGAGTATGGCCGGCCTGTGTGCGGCGGGCAGCGCGGTGTCGAGCCGGCGAAGCTGATCCCGGACCAGCACATCGAGAATCTCCGCGTCGCGTGCGCCGGAGGTGTCCAGCAACTGCGGCAGGTGGTCCAGCCACTGGTCACGCCGGGCGAGCAGGCCGGTGAGCGCCGGCAGCAGCTGGTCGATGCGATTGTCGGCCCAGTGCAGTACGGCGCTGATGGCAGCTTGTTCCTCGGTGGATCGGGCGGACAGGCTCTGGTCATCGAACACCGCCAGGACGGCGTCGGTGTAGAGGCCTTCGGGGTCCTGCGCGATGCCCAGCGAGCCACCGAATCCGGAGAGAATCGGCAACTGCGAGGCCAGCGCCTGATTGAAGGCGTCGATGGTCATCGCTTGCACCCGATCGGGGTTGGCGCGCAGTTGCCAGTCCAGCGTGTGGTCGCGCTCCAGCACCGCCACGGCATCCGCGTGCAGGGCCGCGGCGAACGGCTGGTCTGGCACCGGCCCCGCCGCCAGGTCGAGGGCCTCGGCGATGCGCAGGCGGATTTCCGCCGCCGCCTTGTTGGTGAACGTGATGCAGACAACCGACTCGGGTTGATCCACCGTGGCCAGGGCGCGCAGCGCGCGGCGGACCAGCAGTCCCGTCTTGCCCGAACCCGCAGGCGCGATGGTCACGACATGGCGGTCGAGGCGCAGCGCGCGGTCCCGGGCGTTCTGATCGGCCGGTGCGCTCATGCGTCCGTGTCCGCTTCGTCGGTGTCCGGGGTTTCGCGGATCAGTACCTGTAGCGGATCGTCGCGCAGGCTGCCGGGCACATACTCGGCCTCGCCGGCGAGAAACGCCCGCGTCAGGGCGCGCAGGCGGGCATGCGTGTCGGCCAGCAGCGCATCGAAGTCCGGCTGTCCGCGCGGTGTGGGGTCGCCGTCGATGAGGCGCGCGGCCCAGTTCGTGGCCGCGGCCATGCGGCGCCGGTTGGCGTGCACGTGGGCGAAGGCGATGCCATCGGCGCGTTCAATGTCCAGCGCGGCGATGGCTTCGGGCGAGGCATACAGCGGCAGCTGCGGCTCGTGCAGCCGATCCGCCTGCCAGCCTCCGGGTTTGACGTCACGGCCCGTCTTGTAGTCCAGGATCAGGTAGCGATCGCCATCGGTGGTTTCCACGCGGTCGAGCCGATCGACGCGGAAACGCAGGGGCAGCCCCTCGAATACCACCTCCGCGTCGCGTTCATGAGCCAGCACGGTGAACGGCTCGCTGCGGCGCTGTTCGTGCTGCAGCCAGGCCACGAGCAGGCGACCGATCCGCGCGCGCTCGGCCTCGATCACCAGCCTCGGGTAGCGGCTGGCGGGGAGGCATCGCGGCAGCAGCGTGGCCAGCGCGTTGTCGACGATGGAGTCGATTTGTCGCTCGTCCAGCCCGGCGAGCGCGCGTGAATCGCCAAGCCCGGTCCAGATCGCGGCGAGGGCGGCGTGGATGAGCTGGCCCTGTGCGCGAGGGTCCAGGCCCTTGGCCGGCTCCTCCATCGGTTCGACGCCCAGCCGGAACTGCACCATCGCCGCGAACAGCGATCGAGCGCAGGTTTGCAGCAGCCGCGTGCCGCCACGGATGCCTTCGCCGGTCGGGTCTTCGACCGGGGGAACGGCGGGTTCGGAGGTTTCCTCCAGCGGCGCGGGCTCGCTGAGGGTCATCGAAGGTGTCGCGGCTGTTCGCCAGGCGCCGGCGGCGATCAGGCCGGTCGGCCGCCGTTCGGCGCCGGCGTCGTCCAGCAGCGCCATGCTCAGATGAAGTTCGCCGGTCTGATGCCGCCAGGCCCGCGCCAGCGCGCGGGTGCGCCGCAGCCGGGTCTCCGGCGTGGCACCGACGACGGCGGCCTGCGCGAGCAGCTCGTGAGCGATGAACGGGGCCTGCAGCGGTTTGCCGAGCACCGCGGTTTCGTCGGCACCCAGGATCCAGCGGGCATCCGCCGGGGTTTCGGCCGCCGCCTCGAAATCGCAGATCAGGATGGGCTGCGTCGCCTCGACCCGCGGGGTGAAGCGTCGCGCATTGAGGAACTCGCCCAGCCAGCTCGTGGCGGTGGCGATCGTCACCGCTCCCAGCTGGCGGTCCAGCACGGCGAGTTGCTGCAGCGCTGCGCGCAGCGCCTCGATGCTTTGCCATTGCGCCGAGTTGCGTTCGGACGCCGCTCCCCAGCCCAATGCGTCCAGGCGGCGCGAAAAGTGCTGGACCCACTCGCCGGGCGTGGCGCGCCGGGGTTCGGCCTCGACCTGTCGCTCCAGGGCCGCCCAGCGAGGCTGGAGTGAGGGTGCGGCGCGGGCCGAGCAGTCCCGCAGATGAATTCTCGGGGCGCAGTGTTCGCGGAGCACCCGCTCCAGTTGCGCGGCGGCGGCTCGCTGCTCCGCGCTCCATAGCGCGCCGGACAACAGCAGCCGCGACACGGTTGCGAACCGGTTGTCCCACTTGCGCAGCGAGAGGATGTCCATGGCCGCGCTGGCCCAGGGGTTGCTCGACAGCCGATCGGCGCGTTCGAAGCGCCACGCCTTTGCCGCGGAGTGAGCCGGTGTCAGCCCAAGTGCGGTTTGCAGCGCGTCCTCCAGCGCGACGCGCTCGGCGTCGGGATTGGGCACCGCGATGACCAGTGAGAGCGCGTCATCCGGTGCGGCGCCGAGTCGCCGGGCGATTGCCTGCGCGCAGCTCAGACGTTCGGATTCGGCGTTCGCGTGGATGAGTGCCGAGGCGGGTTCCACGGCATCGGCATGATGCGTCTTCTCGACGCGGGTGCCGGCGTCGGATAGCGCGCGCAGCGTCTGTTGCAGCGCGGGTGTCAGGATGTCGGATGTCGGGAGGTCCAGGGTGATCGATGCGGGAACCTGAAGCCTGCCCTGGCGCAGCCGGTCGACAAAGGCCGCGGGGATGTCCGCGATCGTGAGCTCACCCCGCGCCCGGCGCTCGGCCGTGAGCTGCGTGTGCCACTGTCGGAAGGCGGCCTGCTCCGGTGTCCATGTCGGCGCGGCGCCAAGATCCAGATTGTGGCTGGCGATCAACCGGTCGGCCGCACGCAACTGGCGGGCGATGGTCCTGGTCGAAATCAGGGATTCGGCGATGGGATCGGCATCCACGCAGGCCATCCACTGCGCCAGTTCCTGCACCGGATGCAGGATCTGCTCTTCCGGCCAGCTCGCGGCCCAGGTGTCGGACAGCCAGCGATCCAGCGCGATGATCTTCGGCGCTTCCCAGACCGACAAGCCCTGGCCTCGCGCATGCAGCGCAGCCCGAGTGCGCAGCGCGCGCGCGCGGGTTTCGGTGGAGGTCAGGGTCAGCACACCAGTCGTCCGCGCAGCATGCGGGGCAGTGTACGTGACATGCCGCGTGGACAACCGGCGCCACAAAAAAGATGGCCCGGTGAAAACACCGGGCCGAGTACGAAGGCAATGAACGTAACGGACGACTGGGGAACCATCACATCACGTCGGCATCCAGCCAGCGGCTCTTGGCCAACCGCTCAGACCAGGCGTTCCATGCCCGGCGACCTTCGAAACCAGAACATTGTTAGTTCTGAAAAATCACCATCCTTGCTCATGCCCGTTCTGACCGTCCTTGGACTCCGTGTCCCTGAACAGGCTGGAGCTATTATGCGCGCTTGGTCAGAGATTTCCATGTCAGTTGTTCGGATATCCCGAATGTCAGATATTTCCTACGTATGAAGGCTTTGCTGCAGCGCGTCACCAATGCCTCCGTGACGGTTAACAATCAGGTGATCGCGAACATTGCTCACGGCTGCTTGGCGCTGGTGGGCGTCGAGCCCCACGACAGCGAGGCGGCGGCATCCAGGCTCGCAGAGCGCATCGTCGCCTACCGGATGTTCGCCGATGAAGCCGGGAGGATGAACCGGTCGCTGCGTGACATCGGTGGCGGACTGTTGCTGGTCTCGCAGTTCACGCTGGTCGCCGATACACGAAAGGGGACGCGCCCCGGGTTTTCCACGGCCGCCGCACCGGACGTCGCCGAGCCGCTGTTCGAGCACATGGCGGCGCATGCGCGGACCCTGCTGGACGACGTGCAGCTTGGCCTTTTCGGGGCTGACATGAAGGTGGCGCTGGTTAACGACGGACCCGTGACGTTCTGGCTGTCGACCTCGGCGTAAGCGACCGGTGGCTGCCCCGACGTTTGCCAGCCGTGCGCATCGGAGTATCCTCTGCCCAACACCTGCCCTGATGCTCGCATGAACCCGCGGATTGCGGATGTCGCGCGCGATACGAACGAAACGCAGATCGCAGCGCGCATCAATCTCGATGGCTCCGGCCAGACTGACCTGTCGACCGGTATTCCGTTCTTCGATCACATGCTGGATCAGATTGGTCGTCACGGCCTGTTCGATCTTGCGATCCGGGCGTCGGGCGATCTGGACGTGGATCAGCATCACACCGTCGAGGACACCGGCATCGTGCTGGGTCAGGCCGTGGCGAAGGCCGTCGGCGACAAGCGCGGCCTGGTGCGGTATGCCCACGCCTATGTGCCGCTGGACGAGGCGCTGTCACGGGTGGTGATCGATTTCTCGGGGCGGCCCGGACTGCATTACTTCGTGGACTATCCCCGGGCCCGGATCGGGGATTTCGACGTGGACCTGATCTCCGAGTTCTTTCAGGGATTCGTCAACCATGCGGCCGTGACCCTGCATATCGACAACCTGCGTGGCGTCAATGCGCACCACGTGGCCGAAACCATCTTCAAGGCATTCGGTCGCGCGCTGCGTGCGGCCACGACGCTGGATCCGCGTGCAGCGGGCAGCATGCCGTCGACCAAGGGGACGCTCTAGCGAGCGCGAACCCGTTGTTCTCCTCTACGGATCTGAACCACCCGTGATCACCTTGCTCTTTCACCTCAGTCGTCCGGCACGGTCCGGCCCGGGATCGGTCTGATGGCGTCGATCGGCATCATCGATTACGGCATGGGCAATCTCCACTCGCTGTCCAAGGCCATTTCGCGTGTGTCCGCCGAGGACCGGGTGGAAGTGACCTACGATCCCGACAAGCTGGTCCGGGCCGAGCATCTGGTCCTGCCCGGCGTCGGCGGTGCCAAGCACTGCATGGAGGAGTTGCATCGTCTGGAGCTGGATGCCTTCGTGCGCGAGGCTGCTGGCCGCGTGCCGATTCTGGGCGTGTGCCTGGGCATGCAGATCATGCTGGAACACTCCGACGAGAATGGAGGCGCCGAGACGCTGGGGCTGTTCGAGGGGACGGTCGAGGCCTTTCCCGCGCCGTCGGCGGACGTACCCGGTCCGGAGCGCATCAAGGTCCCGCACATGGGTTGGAACCAGGTCCGCCACACACGCGCGCATCCGTTGCTCGAAGGTGTGTCGGAGGATGCCTGGTTCTACTTCGTGCACAGTTACCGGGCCAAGCCGGTGCATGAGGAAGACGTGCTCGGCGTGACTCACCACGGGGTGGACTTCGCATCCGTGCTGATCAAGCCCAATATCTTCGCAGTTCAATTTCATCCGGAAAAAAGCCAGGGAGCCGGAATGACGCTTCTCGCCAACTTCGTGCACTGGGATGGGCAGGCCTGACATGCTGTTGATACCCGCAATTGACCTGAAGGACGGACAATGTGTCCGGTTGCGTCAGGGCAACATGGATGATGTCACCGTGTTTTCCGACGATCCGGTCGAGGTGGCCCGGCGATGGATCAAGGCCGGTGCCCGCCGCCTGCATCTGGTCGATCTCGACGGTGCCAAGGCCGGTGAGCCGATGAACCTCGCGGCGATCCAGGCGATCACCGAGGCGGCCGGGGATATTCCGGTCCAGGTTGGCGGCGGCATTCGTGACGAGGACGCCGTGGTGGCCTGTCTGGAAGCCGGCGTGCAGTACGTGATTCTCGGCACCAAGGTCATCAACGAGCCGCATCTGCTGGCTGATCTCTGCATCGAGTTTCCGCGGCACATCCTGGTGGGCCTGGACGTGCGCGACGGCAAGGTCGCCGTGGACGGCTGGAGCAAACTGTCGCAGCACGACCTGCTGGATCTTGCTCAGCATTTCGAGCGCGATGGCGCCGAGGCGTTCATCTACACCGACATCCACCGTGACGGGATGATGCAGGGCGTCAACGTCGAGGGCACGCGCGAGCTCGCCGAGGCGGTCGCGGTGCCGGTCTTCGCGTCCGGCGGGATATCCAGCATCGACGACATCCGCCGGCTGGCCCAGATCCAGGACTCCGGAGTCGCCGGCGCGGTGATCGGGCGGGCGCTTTACGAGGGCGCGCTTGATCTGGCCGAGGCGCAGGCCGTGGTCGACGAGGTGCAATCGCAGTCATGACCAGTGGTCTGGCCAAGCGCATCGTCCCCTGTCTGGACGTGGACAAGGGGCGTGTGGTCAAGGGCGTCAAGTTCATCGACATCAAGGATGCCGGTGATCCGGTCGAGGTCGCCCGTCGCTACGATCAGCAGGGTGCCGACGAACTGGTGATCCTGGATATCACGGCCAGTTCCGACAACCGGGAAACGCTGATCCACGTGGTCGAGGCGGCCGCGGCGCAGATCTACATCCCCTTG
>CALBOV010000113.1 GCA_937896565.1 uncultured Salinisphaerales bacterium | reverse complement strand
TATCGGGGCTTGGACGGTAGCCGGCTTGCCGATGTACTGTTCGATGACGTGGTGATTGACGAGGAGATGATTCTTTCTCGTGGCGTGAAGGTGGAGCGCGCCGTCAGCAAGACGGTCGCCTGGCTGCAGGCGCTCGATTGCGCGCGCATGTATGGCGCCGCCAGCGCGCTTTATCAGCGCACTCTTGATTACGCAAAGACGCGGAAGCAGTTCGGTGCGCCGATCGGCAGCTTCCAGGTAATCCAACATTACCTTGTGGATATGTTCACGGATCTTCAACAGTTGGAGTCGATGCTGTTCATGGTTTCCGTCAAAGCGGATCTAGACGATACGCTCGAGCGGGAACACGCTTGTTCGGCCACCAAGGCGTACTACGCCGACAAGGGGGTAAAGATCGCGCAACAGGCGATCCAGATTCACGGCGGTATCGGGGTCACCGAAGAGCTTGATATAGGCCATTACTTTCGTCTCATGACGTACTGCTCCCTAACACACGGCCATGGTGACTACCATCTTGATCGTATCGCCGCCCTCGGAGAGGAGTGCGATCGTGGATGAATATGATTTCATCGTAGTCGGAGCGGGATCCGCCGGTTGTGTCCTGGCCAACCGACTAAGCGAGTCCGGCCGATTCTCTGTTTGCTTGCTGGAGGCGGGTCCGCACGACAACAGCGGGTTTGTGAACGTGCCGTTCGGGGTGATCGGTTTGATCAGGGAGGGCAAGCGTAACTGGGGTTATCAAACAGTGGCTCAACGAGCGCTTGACAGTAGGCAGCTCTATTGGCCCCGTGGAAAAACTCTCGGTGGCAGTAGCTCAATCAACGCCATGGTTTATATTCGTGGACAACCTGAGGATTACGATGCCTGGCGGGACAGCGGGCTGAAGGGTTGGGGGTGGGATGATGTCCGGCCCATCTTCAACGCGCATGAGCACAATGAGGAGTATCCGCCGGACGCCTGGCACGGTAACGGAGGACCGCTGAACGTCACTCGGGTCAGGGATCCTAATCCGCTGACTGAGTTGTTCATTCGCGCCGGGGAAGAACTAGGCGAAAAGCGTAACGATGATTTCAACGGTGAATCGCAGCGCGGCTTCGGCCAATTCCAAGTGACGCAAAAAGATGGGCGACGCTGGAGCGCCGCGAGGGCGTTTCTCGATCCGGCGAGGAGCCGCGGTAATTTGACCATTCTGACTAATGCAATGGTTTCCCGGGTAGTGATCGAAAATGGACGTGCGGTAGCCGTCGAGTATAGCGATACGGCCGGCTCATCTCACACCGTTCGGGCAAATCGGGAAGTCGTACTTTCGGGTGGGGCAATCAACTCGCCCCATTTGCTGATGCTTTCAGGCATTGGTGACCGTGACCATTTACAAAGTGTTGGCGTTGATTGTCTGGTGGACTGTCCAGAGGTGGGGTGTAATCTTCAAGACCATCTGGATATGACTATTTCGATTCACGATCGTAGCAAACAGTCAATTGGCTTCTCCCCTTACTTTCTACCGCGTTTGATGCGAGCGTTCTATCAGTACTTCCGCCATCGGCGCGGCTTTCTAGCCAGCAATGCGGCTGAGGCGGGGGCGTTTATTAATGTCGGCGAAGGGACGCGCCCGGATGTGCAGATGCATTTTCTGCCCGCATTTTTGCGCGATCATGGCAGGGAATTCACGTCAGGCTTTGGCTGCACCATTCATGTATGCCAGTTGCGGCCTAAAAGCCGCGGTTGGATTCGTCTCGCCGATAGCAACCCTCTCAGCGCCCCGCTCATCGATCCCTGTTATCTTTCCGATGCTGACGATCTTGGCGTCCTGAGAGAGGGCGTCAAACTGGCTCGGCGGGTGTTCCAGACAAAAGCTTTCGCCGAGGTTTTTGGAGGAGAAGATCTACCGGCGAGCGATGTGGTAACCGATACCCAAATTGAGGACGATATCAGGCAGCGCGCTGAAACTATTTATCATCCGGTGGGCACTTGCCGTATGGGGGTGGATGATCTGGCCGTAGTGGATGATCGGTTAAGAGTCAGGGGCGTGTTAGGATTGCGCGTTGCTGATGCGTCCGTCATGCCTTCTTTGATCAGTGGCAACACTAACGCGGCAAGCATGATGATCGGCGAGAAAGCGGCTGGTTATATCATTCAGGATCAACGATGAGACGACATTAGCGCCACCAAACGGTAGTGCTAATGTCGTCCCCAGGTCTTTTGGGGCGGCGGAATTCGGATATTAGGCCATCTTGACTTGGTCGCTGTCGGGACGGTTTCTGTAAGCTCGGTATAGTGATCCATTTTCAGCGAACAGGCGTTGTCGCCACGTATCTTCCAGTGCCCGCGTGTCGTGATTGTCAGGATGGTAACGTCGATCAACGAACTCCGGAAGGCGGCGCATAATCCCGGAGACAAATCCCTTTGGACCGAACAGTACGTTCAATCCAATGGCATTGTCCTTGACGCTGCCCAGCTTCCCGTCCTTGGCGAGCATCCATGCCCAAGTGATCCCCAACATCGGCAAGAGCACAACCAGGGATGCCGCCGTCGCTGCGATCCGCTCACCGTGACTATTGCCGATGATTTCGTAAACGTTATAAGCAACAGATTTGTGTTCAAGCTCCTCAAGAGCATGCCATTGCCATATCTTTATCATCTCCGGGTCGGCCAGACTTTGAAACGTCTCGTCTTCCAATAGCTGCTCCGCAAGCAAGGCGGTAAAATGTTCCATGAAAGTAGTGGCGGCAAGCTGGGTTCTCTTCGGTAACATTTTCAGAATGCGGAGGCCGAATTTTACGAAGCGGTCCGGAGTGTCCATGTCGAAGCCCCTCTCGGCAAGCAATTCGTTAAGGCGGTCATGCTCGCGACCATGAATGGCTTCTTGCCCCATGAATCCGGAAATGGCCGCTCGCTGCTGCGTGTCGGTGACATGGCTTCGAAAATAACGCACCGAATCCATGAAGTAGCGCTCGCCGGGTGGAAAGAACCCCGACAGCATGGCAAAGAATGTGGTTGCCGTAGCGTTGTCCGCATAGAAGTACTTTGGTGTTGTGTCCGGAAACTGGAAGTCTATGTGACGGGGAGGGATGCCCACTGACGCACCGTTCAGGACATTGGACGTCTTTGCACTAGTTCTCTTCTTTAAACCCATGACTCGGCCCTCTTTTTGAAGTTTGATCCTGCTTATTGCGATGATTGACTAGACATTTTTTGCCGCCCCTGTCGCATTCGAAAGAGCGCTTCGAGGGGCCGCTGATAGCCCGCCGGCATCAGGCGTTGGCCGGCGTCCAGTATCGTTGCGTCATTACCTATCAACACGCGACGCCGGTTCTTGCGAACCGCGTGGAGGATAGCGTTGGCTGCCTGTTCCGGCGTGGACCGGGCGATGCGATCGAAAAGTTCCGTAATTTCCTCCTTGCTGCCCGGGGCTATGTTCCCCATATCACCCATTCGGCTATTACGCGCAATGTTGGTCTTGACGCCGCCCGGGTGCACGCAGGTTGCACTGACACAGCTTCGCTCAATGTCCAGTTCTTCGCGCAGCGACTCGGTGAACCCTCGAACAGCGAATTTCGCGGCGTTATAGGCTGATTGGGTGGGGACTCCAATGATGCCAAAGATGCTCGAGATGTTTATCACGTGGCCGTCGCCGGATTGCTTGAGGTAAGGCAGAAAGGCCTTGGTTCCGTATACCACCCCCCAGAAGTTAATGTTCATAAGCCATTCGAAGTTGTCATAGCTCATGGCATCGACGGTTTCTCCGAGTCCAACGCCGGCATTGTTCATTATCAAGTTAACCTGTCCGTGCTCCTTGACACATTGATCCGCATACCGATAGACCTCATTCCTTCGGCTTACATTAACAACATGGGTGGTGACTCTGACCGGGTAGTCGCGCAGGTCGATGGCGATGTCTTTTAGACTGTTTTCGTCAATATCCGACAGAGCCAAATGGCAGCCTTTTTTAGCCAGCAGCATGGCGGTCGCTCGACCTATGCCTGAACCGGCACCAGTAATCGCAGCGACTTTCCCGTAAAAACGTTTCATAATATGCTCCAACAGGTAGGCGGATCAGGCACTCAGTAACTTGCGAAATACGCTGTTCCTTCCGCGCTTGATGCTACTTCCCTCAAAACGAAGGTGGCCATCCTCGAGATTGCCATAGCGTAATGCGGGCAGGTCACGCAAATAGTCATCAAGATTCTGCCAGGGGGTCCTGCTGCCCTGACGAGGGAGGCGGTCGTTGGCGCGAAGAACATATCCGGAACGTAAATTAAGAAAGTTCATCTGGGTCTTGCTCCCTTGTCCATCGACGGGTGTGACCACCCGGGCGCCAATATCGCGCATGTGATTCAGGAGGCGGCAGACGAATTCAGAGGCGATGTCGGCCTTCAGCGTCCAAGAAGCGTTGGTGTAACCGAACACCAGGGCCATATTTGGTACCCCTTCGAGCATCAGTCCCTTGTACATCAGGGCGTCCGCCACATGAACCTCACGGCCGTCGACTTCCAACCTCGCGCCACCGAATAGCTGCAAATCAAGGCCAGTGGCTGTGATCAGAACATCAGCGTCGATATGAGCGCCGGACTTCAATTGGATCCCGGTTTCGGTGACCGCTTCGATGTGGTCGGTGACCACGGAGGCCTGGCCTTCGCGGATAACCTTGAAGAGATCACCCTTGGGAACGGCGCACATGCGTTCTTCCCAGGGATTGTAATGGGGTTGGAAATGCCGCATATCGACCTCCGGGCCGAGCTGCCGGCGCGCTGTCGCCAAAAGCAGGCGTCGCATCGCCTTGGGCTTACTCAGAGAAAGTCGATATACCGCTCTTTGCAACAGAATATTGCGGGTCCGGGCCAGCCGGTAAACGGCCATCTCCGGCAGAATGCGGCGCAGGTTCCTGGATATCAGATCCTGCTCCGGCACGGTGGCTACATAGGTGGGCGAGCGCTGCAGCATCACTACATGATCCGCCTTGTCGGCCATAGCCGGAACCAGCGTCACGGCAGTGGCGCCACTGCCAATAACCACCACCCGTTTGCCAGTGTAATCGTAGTTTTCCGGCCAGTGTTGCGGATGGATTACGTCACCGCGGAATTGGTTGATCCCCGGAATCTCCGGTGTGTAGCCGGAGTCGTATTTGTAGTATCCGGTGCAATGGAATACAAAGCCGGTGCTGAACTGGTGCTCTTCATCGGTTGCTTCGTCGATGGCTTTGACGATCCAGTGTTTTTTTTCGCTATGCCAGGATTGCGAGATCACTTTCAGACCGAACTGGATTCGGCGTTTCACATCGTATTCGCGTGCGGTGTCGTCAATATACCGACGGATAGAAGGGCCGTCGGCAAGCATCTTGGTATCGGTCCAGGGCCGAAAGTTATAACCCAGGGTAAACATGTCGGAATCGGAGCGGATGCCGGGATAGCGGAATAAATCCCAGGTGCCTCCGATCCGTTTGCGTCGTTCAACGATTCCAAAACGGACGTTGGGGCATTTTTCCTTTAAGTGACACGCCGCGCCAATTCCCGACAGGCCCGCACCGACGATCAGAACATCAAGATAAGGGTGTTTCATGGTGTTGCTCCGTAGTGGCAGTGCGGCACGATTCCGGCTCAGTGGCGGCTGGCCGTTCTTTCAGAAATTGCAGTACCGCCTCGGTAAAAACACTGTTACGGTCTCCCGCGACCATATGGCCGGCCTGTTTCAGAACGACATAACGTGCCTCTGGTATTAGAGTGAGCAGCTCTGTTGCGCCCCGGTCACTAAGAACATCGCTGTAGTAGCCACGTATCAAAAGCACCGGTACGTCCAACTGGCGGGCCGCCAGCTCCAGCCTTGCTCGGTCGAACATGCTCCCGGCCTTGGTTGGCGCGTTCGCGTGGTTGAGAAAAGCTGGGTCCCAGTGCCAGTAAAACCGGCCATTACCGTGTTGACGCAGGTTTTTGCGTAGCCCGGAGAGGTCTTTTGATGGCGGGCGGCGCGGGTTGTAGGCGGTGATAGCATCGCGTACCTGCTCCAGCGTCTCGAATCCGTCCTGATGATGACGCATGAATTCGATGATCCGGCGGACGCCCCGAGGTTCCAATCTTGGCGCCACGTCGACCAGTACCAGTGCCTCGCAATCCAGGGAGGTGTCTTCGCCAAGCGTGAGCAAAGCGGTCAGGCCACCCATGGACGCGCCGACGATAACCGGCCGGGCCGGTAGCGAGCGAATCACCGCGCTGAGGTCCGCTGCAAGGGCTCGGGCACTGTAGTCGCCTTCTCGAGACCAGTCGCTTTCGCCGTGGCCTCGTGCGTCCAGGCTAAACGCGCAGTAGCCGGCATCGGCCAGTGCGATCGCCGTGTCGGACCAGGCATGGCGGGTCTGCCCGCCGCCGTGCAGGAGCAATACGGGGGGCGCCGTGTCTTCACCATGGCGGCTGGCCCACAGATTCAACCCCTCACTGCCAGTGAATCGCACCCGAACACTGCGTCGAAGGCCGCAATGCGCGGACGATGTCGTCGTCTGAGAGTCAGTCATAGTCAACTCTTCCGGCAATACATTTGGTCGTCCAACCAATATTACAGATTGAATATATCAACGGCAATGCTTCTCCAGCCCCTTTCAGATCAGTTTGTAACGGCCGGGGTATAACACGTTAAAAATCCTTCACCGGAAGGAACGTGAAGGTCAGGTCCACTCCCAAGGGAGGTGCTTCAAGTTCAACCGACGCCAGACCGATGCCGATCAGGTCGATGTTGGCGGGAATGGTCAGCGGGTCGGGATTGGAGACCTTGAGTATCAGTCTGCCATCGTCGACGAACCGAAGCGGTCCTTCGAGAGTGACGTTGTTAACCCGTTTGCTGCGAATATCGTGCCCAAGTTCAATAATCAGCCTGGGTTCCAGTTCAGGCGCGTCTATCAACAGGTCGAAGGTGGTGCTGAACCAGGGACCGTCCTCTGTCTCGGTGATGTAGCCTTCAATAAACGGTGAATCGCCCTCGGGTAGTAAACGCAGAACCAAGGGACCTGTCTCGAGACCAATGGTGATGAGGCCTAACGCTCTGGCTTCGAGAAAGACCTCCGTGGTGGTCAGCGTAGTTGGAAAGACGGAAACACGAACAGCGCCCGTGGTCCGATCATCCGTGTCCGGGTTATCGTCAATCAGTCTACGGTTGATGGAGACGGCGGAGTCGTATTCCCGGGGGCCGGCCTGCAACGCGCCGGTACTGACGAACGCGAAGCGTTTCTCCGGACAGTCCTCGCCAATTGAGCAGCCCAGGTTGGCGTTGGTAATCACGCCCCCGGTGTCCCGCAGCTCCAACCGCAGGTGGTTGGCGGGCGCCTTGATGACACCATTGTCGTCGGTGGCACCTTGTTCTGAATTGTCGACCTGTAGATTGGCATTTACGTCGACCGTCGGTAGGGAACGCAGGGATACGAGGGTATAACGCTGATCGTCACCGGTCACGACAAAGTGGTTTACCATATCGGGACCTCCCTCGCGCGGCGCTGGAGCCGTGTCGCTGCTCTGTGACAGTTGGCGTGTTTGCAAGGCAGCACCGTCCAGTGTGCAGATGGCGTTGTTTCCGCAGTCGGGACTGGTGGGCTCCGAGCGCAACGTATAGCGATATAGCTGACCGTCTCGCCAAGGGCTGTCAGGGAAAAACTCAACCCGTTGCGCCAGCACGTCGAGGTGGCCCGGCACCGGTTGCCAATCCCCACCGGCATCGCGACGCTCGACGAAAAAAGTGTCGCCGTTGACTGTTGCCGGATCTATACGGCGGTTGAAGATGACCCGTATAGGGTACTCTCGAAAAAGCCCGACCACGGGGAACAGGGGGTCGCTTCCCTGGCCGCCCTGGCAGCGTCCGTTACGCCATTGTGATCTTTCACCGATTAGCCGGGCGTCGGTCAGAGCACAGGGGTATCCGGGGAAAACAGCGGCTACCAAGGGCGCACGAAGGCTGTCGCGGTTGTCATTCGGCAAAAACAGATCGTCAAGGCGCATATCAAGGGTGTAATCCTTGCTCAGAGGGTTGCCCGCCGTGTCCCGTAGCTGGCTGGTCAGTATGATTTCGACGTCCTGGTTGTGCTCCACGATTCCGGTGCCTTCGAGGATGACGGTGGCGCCGTCGACACGCATCGAGACGTTTTCAGGTGGTAGCGAAGTGCCGTTAACCTGGACGTTGATAGCGCCATCAAGAAACGCCGACGCGGGATCAATCGCCTTGTTAAAGTTCAGAATGACCGGATCCCCCGGGCGTGTGTTGGCCTGGAAGTCCTCACCCGGCGACCAGGATTGTAATTCCAGAGGGCGTAGATCCGGCTCAGGCATTGGCGGGTTTCGCTGCCCGGCGAAGGACTCCATGCGGAAAGATAATTGGGCACCAGCCTTTTCAAGGCCGAGAATGTCGGGGTCGACCACGGAGATCGCATCCAGCACCAGCTTGCCATCCTCGACAATGGCGAGACCGACGACCTGGATATTGAGCAGATTCTGACTGAGGGCGGCATTGGCGATGGTTCCCTCCGCGGTCATGGCCGCATCCATTCTCAGCAGTGCATAGCGAGGCGCCGTCGCCTCGGTACTGAAGGGATTGGGAATCAGATAGCCGTTGGCGTCACTGAGAAGGGTAATTTGCAGGTCGCCGGTATCGATACCGGCGGGGATTTCCCCCAGAATGTTGACATCGACCGGCGCGCCTCGCAGTACCGTGCCGGCCGGCACCCGGAGGGGGACGGCATCGGCAAAGTCTGGGACAAAGCCCAGGTCCGCGGCCAGCGAGCCCGTCAGTTCGGTAACGGCGCTGTCACCGATGATAAAGCTGTCCAATGGCACCTGATTGACCGGTCTTCCCGTCAGCTGGGATTGCAGGTCCGGCTGTTGCTCGCCTAGGGAACCGACCTTGATGACCGTGGTTTCGCGCGGCTGTGTGCCCATGGGTGTGAACTGGCGTTCGACTTCCGGAAGTAGAGAACCATCACGACTGCGGAGCCCCGATAATGCTAACGTGTATTCCACCGAGTCCAGGTCCTGGCGCGGATCCAGTATCAAATAGCGCCCCTGCAGTAGCACGGAGGCGTCGATCAGCTGGCCCTGGTCGTCGACAAGCGTGATCTGCTTGCCATAAACGGTGGTGGCCGGGTCGAGCGGCCGGTTGAAGACCATGCGTAGCGTGCTCATATCATTTATTCTGGCATCCTCGATGCCGGCCAGCAGTGGATCGGGATCCAGAGGTGTGATGCCAAGTATCTTAAAGCCGTCACTGCCGACGGCGTCGGCGAACCCCGCATGGGCGCCCATCGTGTGAAATTGAAAATTTTTGAATACGGTATCGTCGATACGCCCCAGGCCCGCCTCGCTGACACTCAGCCGATAATGCGTATTGGGCGACAGTGAAGTCCGTGGTTTCAGTACCAGCCCCCGGCCGCCATCGATCACTTCGGGGGTAAAGGGCACGGCGTTTCCGGCGTCGTCGGCGAGCCGCAGACGGTCCTCGACATCGCCGCTCAC
Organism: uncultured Salinisphaerales bacterium; assembly: GCA_937896565.1. Lineage (GTDB taxonomy): Bacteria > Pseudomonadota > Gammaproteobacteria > Nevskiales > OUC007 > Abyssibacter. The sequence goes on along the minus strand of CALBOV010000113.1, from coordinate 12,191 downwards.
CTCGTCACTCAGTGTGGTTGAGAAACGCAGCACGACATTGCCGCTCGTCGGCACCTCCTGCTGGCCAGGGTAGGGGTAAGCGAACACCAGTGTGTCCGAAGCGCGCCATGGATTGACGACTTTGCCTTCGTCATCGCCGCACGCACTGATCAACATCAGCCCGAACACCCAAAGGGCAAACGAAACGTACCGCGGCCGAATGTTTATTTGTTTATTCATCTCTACTCTCCTGAATTCAGCTCCGCCATCGCGGTCTAGAATTTGAGTGACAGGGAACCCGAGATGACGTGTATGTCGCCATCCACGCGAACGGTCTCGTAGGGGTTGGGATTGGTTGGCGAGTTGATGGATGTGAGGTTGAACTCTCTTTCATCAAGCTGCTGGTATTGATAAGCCAGGGACATCACAAGGGGCATATTGATTATAGGCGCGCGTTTCAGGCGGTAATCGGCGCCAACACCGACCACGATACGGTCGCTGTCGAGAAAGTTGACATCCTGGGACCGGGTCGATTGAAGTGGGGAATCCTCGACGGCCACACCCCCATAAAGTTTAAGAGCGTCCGACCACGTGTAACGGACGCCGATGCGGGGAACGGTGGTGTCATTAAAGCGCAGCCCAGCCTGGTCCCTGACCGTGTCACCGGCGAATTCACTCTCAAGATCGGACCAATACTGGCGCTCTACAGCCGCAACCAGCTCGAACTTACCTAAAGGCATCAGCAATCCGATTCCGTATACCTGGGGCTGGAACGTGTCGAGAGTGGCCAGCGCAAGATCAAGGCCCGGCTCGGGTATGACACCGGGAATCACCACGTTGGCGTCCACGCTGACGTCGTACTCCGACTCCCCTCGATAGAACAACGCCAGCTCCGGTTTAAGCGCGAAAGGCAGGCAGGCGCTCGAACCGCACAGCGTATCGCTCAGGTTGACGTTAATGCCCAGCGAGGGCGTCAATGTCGGTTCGGCTTCCAGAGAGAGCTCTTCGGAGTCGGTATTGCCGGACAGATCGGAGACCGCTTCAAGGCGGGCCTGGGCCGCCAGCGTGAGTCTTGCCGAGGCACCGATATCAACGCCGCGCAGGAGGTTGCTAACCGCCCCACCAAAAGCGAGATACAAGGGTTGCGACTCAAAACGCAGGAACTGGCCTTCCTGACTGGTATTGGCCGCGAAGGGCAGCGCGTTGGAGGCATACTCATCCACGCCGACGTTAATACCAAGATAGATCGGTGTGTCCAAGTCCGCCGCGCCGGCGACACGGGTCTTGATACCAAGAAGCAGTAACTCCGAACTCTGGTCCGTGAGCACATCGTTTTCGCGATCGAATGGTGCGGCTCCGCCAAGTGATTCGGCACGCAACTCCTGGTCACCGTGCTGAAAGACCACTGTGAGTTCACCTTCCGGCGAGCGCGCAAGTGCCGCCGGGTTGTAGTAGGTGGCCCAAGCACCGCTGTGGAAAGCGCTGAACGCCTGGGCCGAGCCGGCGTGAATGGGGCCCAGGCCGTAGGTGCTTGCTGCATCGCCCGCTCCGGCCATTACCTCGCATGGGAGCAGCACGACTATCAGAACGGCCAAGGCACGACGGACCCGAAGCCCCGCGTTGGGGAGGAAAAGATATCTGCGGGACTGATGGTGAGACCTGATTATTGTCATAGGGAATCATCCTTTTTGTTATTCGGGGGTGGCATTTGGCATGCTTTGTTTGGTCGAACAAACAATGCGCTGGACTTGGTTTTGAGGCAATACGAAAAATTGCTTATCAGTCAATGAAAATTTAAGGTTTTACGGTGTTGTCGTCGCCAGCAGCCGCCTTCCGCTCCAGCGAAAAGTCGCGCAGTTCGGTGGGTATGGTGCGCTTCTGGCCTTGCCGGTCCCGGTGCGGAGGAAGTCCTCGTGGATCTGGGCCACTTTCGGCACCTTGGAGCTGCCCGGCCACTGGCGGCGTGATGCTCCGGTTTCGCGAGCAGCACACGGGCTCGGGACATCGCGCGGACAGTGGTCCTTGACCGCTCTGGGGCGCCGTCGTTGGTGCGCTCGGGAGGGTATGGGCGAGCAAGGATCGCCGTCTTCCCGGTGCGTTCGGGGCCTTGGCCACGCCCGGTTACAATCGCGGGGCCTCCAGTGCGCTCAAAAATACTATTTTGTTCTGTCGACTGTTGCGGTTCCGAATACGCCATCCGACAGAAACCGCCAGAGAAAATCGACTGATTGAGGAGAGACAGATGCGTGGATTAATGATGGACCGGCCTTTGATGATTTCCCAGATCATCGAGTACGCGGCCGCCAGCTATCCAGAGCAGGAGATCGTGTCCCGGACTCCGGAAGGCGGCCTGCACCGTTACAACTACGAAGATGCGGCCAAGCGTAGCCGCCAGTTGGCCAACGCGCTCAAGTCGCTGGGCGTCCAGGCCGGGGATCGCATCGCGACGGTGGCCTGGAACACCTATCGGCACTTGGAGCTGTATTACGCGGTCTCCGGTATTGGGGCGATCTGTCACACAATCAATCCGCGTCTGCCGGTCGAGCAGTTCGGCTACATCGTCAATCACGCCAAGGATCAGTACATTTTCCTTGATCTGACCTTCGTTCCATTGCTGGAGAAGTTGCAAGGTCTGTTTGAAGGCGTGAAGGGCTACGTCGTCATGACCGACCGCGCTCATATGCCCGAAACCTCGCTGCCCAACGTGATGTGCTACGAGGAATTGGTCGGCGAGCAGTCCGATGAAATGGCCTGGCCGGAGTTCGACGAGCATACCGCTTCGTCGCTCTGCTATACCTCCGGCACCACCGGCAATCCCAAGGGGGTGTTGTACTCGCACCGCTCGACGCTGCTGCACGCCTTCTCGGTGTTGACCATCCCCGGAATGAATCTGGGCGAGGAGAGTGCCGTGCTGCCGGTGGTGCCGATGTTCCACGTTAACGCCTGGGGCGTCCCCTACTTCGCGCCAATGGTGGGCGCGAAGATCGTCTTTCCGGGGCCGAAGCTCGATGGCGAGAGCCTGGCCGAGCTGATCAATAACGAGGGCGTCACCGAGGCCTGGGGTGTGCCCACCGTGTGGCTCGGGCTTCTTGGTCATATGCGTAAGACCGAGCAGAAGTTCACCTCTCTCAAGCGTGTTCTTATCGGCGGCTCGGCCGCGCCACGGGCGATGATGCGCGAATTCCAGGAGAAGTACGGCGTCGAAGGCTTGCAGGGCTGGGGCATGACCGAGATGAGTCCGATCGGCACGGTTTCGATGATCCGTCCCAAGGACGCCGATCTGCCGCTTGATCGGCAGTTCGACATCAAGGCCAAGCAGGGGCGTGCGGTGTTCGGGGTGGAGATGAAGATCGTCAACGACGACGGTCAAGCGCTGCCGCGGGACGGCAAGTCCTTCGGTGAGCTGCTGGTGCGCGGCCCGGCGATCATCAGCGGCTACTACGAAAACCCTGAAGCCAGCGCCAAGGCCTTCGACAGCGAGGGCTGGTTCCGCACCGGCGATGTTTCCAAGATCGACCCCGAAGGCTACATGGAGATCGTCGACCGCACCAAGGACGTGATCAAGTCCGGAGGCGAGTGGATCAGTTCCATCGACCTTGAGAACGAAGCGGTGGGCCATCCCGAGATCGCCGAGGCAGCGGTCATAGCGGTGCATCATCCGAAATGGGACGAGCGGCCGCTTCTGGTGGTGGTGCGCGAGCCGGACAGCCAGCTCGACAAGCAGGGCGTGATCGACTATCTGAGCCAGCGGGTCGCGAAATGGTGGCTGCCGGATGACGTGGTATTCGTCGACGAACTGCCGCACGGGGCGACCGGCAAGCTACAGAAGGCCAAATTGCGCGAGCAGTTCAAGGACTATTCGTTGCCAGAGGTTGGTGGTTAAAAAAGGCCTCGATCCGCGCCTCGTCGGCGGAGTGAGCTCGCGGTATGCCAACCGGCGTTGGCTCAGGTCTTTGAACACAGCTGGAGTAGTGGAATGAAATGCGTGCAAATCTCCAACTATCCCCACCGGATGGGTGGGCACTGCGGCTCGGGCGCACTGCGCGACCTGTTGGAATGGGCCGGGCTTGGCTGGGACGGGCCGCCGGGCGAGGGGCTCGTGTTCGGCCTCGGCGGCGGGTTGTCCTTTATGTATATGAGAGTATCCGAGCTCACGCCTCCCATCTACCTGGTAGGGCGCAACGGTGACATGGAGCTCGACTTCTGCCACCGCCTCGGCATTGAAACCGAGCGTCGCCAAACCGACGATCCCGACGAGGGTTGGCGCTGGGTCGCCGACGAAATCGACGCCGGCCGTCCCGTGATGATCTGGGCTGACATCGCCGAGCTGCCGTATCTCAGGGTACGTTTATCCAACACCCGTCATGACATCGTCGTCATCGGCTACGACGAGAGGCGCGGCGTCGCCCGGGTGGTGGACAACGATCGCGAGGAGGTGCAGGAAGTCCCCCTAAAAGCTCTGGCGCGAGCTCGTGCCTCCCATGGCTTTCCCGATCCCAATCGCCACGCGACTTACCCGATACGCTTTCCTGATCGGCTGCCTGAGCTACTGCCGGTGGCGCGCGATGCAGCGGCAAGCGCGGCGCGCAATATGCGCGGCACGGATGCGACGCTGTTCGATCCGGCGGACCTGCCCGCCGATGGTGTGGTCGCCTCCGGCCTGAAGGGCGTCAATATCTTCGTCGACGATCTGGCCACCTGGGGAGATAGACTGACTGATGACCAGCTTAACGCATCGCTAAGGGTCTTACCGGTCTTCGTCGAGAAAGCCGGCACAGGCGGTGGCTTGTTCCGCCGCCTCGAAGCGGAATTCTGCGCCGAGGTTGCCCGCCTCACGGGCGATCGATCCTTTGCCCGTGCCGCCGACGTCCTGCTCGACTGCGCCAACGCCTGGAGCCGTCTTGCTACATATGCCGCCGCCGATCAGCTTGACTGGCGGGCGCTTGTCGTCCATGCCGAACAACTCCCGTCATCCGAGCAACGCGCGGTGCAGGCGCTGGAGGAGGCGGCAAGCCCGTAGAGTCGGCGGTGAGCGCCGGCGAGACCCGACCCGCCGCTCGCGGATGCCGTCCATGAACCACAAGGCGAGCGAGCGCGGACTCGGTTGGGGCCAATAAGCTTGGAGGAATAGGGTAAATGATCTTACACGAACCTGAACTGATCGAGGCATACTCCGATAAAGGCTACTGGGGTGACAGAACCCTGCTGGATCGCTTTGCCGCCAATCGTGCCGCCTACCCGGACCGGGAAGCGGTGGTGGATCCCCCCAATCGTGACGAACTGGTCGGCACACCGCCCCAGCGGCTCAGCTGGGCCGAGTTTGGTCGGGCCGTGGACGCCACCGCCGCCGAGCTGGCACGCCGGGGCTTCGGCAAGGACGACCTACTGGTGGCGCAGTTGCCGAACATCTGGGAACTGGCCATGCTCTATCTGGCGGCGGCCAAGGCCGGCGGTCTGCTTTCCGCGTTGCCCCTGCAATGGCGAAGCAAGGATGTGGGCTATGTGAAAGAGATCACCGGCGCCAGATTCTACGCCTCGGTGGAAAGCTTCCACGGCTTTGATTACCGGGCCCTGGGGCAGGAGCTGGGCTTCGAGCACTACATTGGTCTGGCGGCGCTGACCGATATCGCCCATGGAGATCCGGGCCGGGTCCCGGAGGTGCCGGTGGATGCCAATGACATCTTCACCCTGTGCTGGACTTCGGGCACTGAGTCAAACCCCAAGGGCTGCCCCATGAGCCACAACAACTGGGAGTACATGACCAACCTGGTGTTCACCACCTGTGGCCTGCGCGAGGGTGACCGCATTCTGTGTGTGGCACCGCTGGTGAACATGACGGCGGTAGGGGTGAACTACCTCCCCTGGCTGGCGGCGGGGGGCACCCTGGTGCTGCATCATCCGATTACGCCGGAAATCCTGTTGCGCCAGCTGACCGAGGAGCACATCGAGTACACGATTCTGGTACCGGCAATGCTGAACATGATTGTCAAGCTGCCCAACGTGGACCAGCTGGATCTCTCCAGCGTGAGGACCATCACCACTGGTTCGGCGCCCCCCTCGGCCTGGTCGATGCAGGAGTTCAAGCGCCGCTGGGGCATCGAGATCGTCAACATCTGGGGCCAGAACGAGGGCACCAGTCTGGTAGCCGGCCCGGCCGATGTGCCGGACCTGGAGATGCGGGTGGATCACCTGCCCTGGTGGGGCAAGGCAGGAGTCCAATGGCCTTCCGGCGTCAGCGGGGTCGAGCTGAAAATTCTCGGCGATGAGGATGAGGAGATAACCGAACCAGGTGGCATCGGCGAGCTTTGCTATCGCAGCCCGGGTGTGTTCGCGGGCTACTTTCAGCGCCCGGATATTACCGCGGCTTCGTTCACTTATGACGGCTTTTTCCGCACCGGCGACCTTTTCATCGTGCGGGATGACAGGCACCTAGGGTTCTATGACCGCAAGAAGGACATCGTGATTCGGGGTGGTTACAATATCTCCAGTGTGGAGGTGGAGAACGCGGTGCTGGGCTTCGGCAAGGTACGGGACGTCGCGGTCATACCCCAACCGGACGAGATCATGGGCGAGCGGATCTGTATCTGCGTGGTGCCTGTTGACGAGGATAACCCGCCGACCCTGGAGGAAATCAACGACTACTTGAGGGAGCAGGGCATGAGTGTCTACAAGCTGCCGGAAAAGATGAAACTGATCAACGCCATTCCCCGCAATCCGGTGGGCAAGATTCTGAAGAAGGAATTGCGAGCCCTGTAGCCGGTTCGCCGTCATGCCTCTCATAGGGTGTCTCCAAATGACCCCGTATTGTCAAAAAATGACCTCGCTAGGCTGCTGTCACGCAACCATGGTCGGGAACAGATGGTGCTGCTGAAACTTCCACCGTTGCATAGACAGCCGGCTGGCCTAATTGCAACCGCGCATCCTGTGGGAGGAACTTTTAAGCGTTTCGACAACACCGAAATCGTCGACGAGTTTGAACGGGTTGCGGTCCAGTTTCGCGCGCGTCCGGTTCGGTGGAAACCACGGAAACGGGCGGGTTACCAACCCCGTCTCGCGCCTGCCATAACAACATAACACCAGTCAGGAGATCTTCGAAATGTCCGCTATAGCCCAGCTGAAAGCAATGCCCGAAGCCCGTGCGGCCCTCAGGGAGATTTTGGGCCAGTTTGGTTGGGGCGCGTTGGCGATTGGTGGCGTCCGGGCCGCGTGGCGTAGCCGGCTTAAGCGACAGGAGCTTCCGCGGCAATTCCTGCTTGCTCTATGGGAGCATTGGGGAGATCGTGAGGCGATTGTCGACGGTGATCGTCGGGTCACCTTCGGTCAATTCAGGGATCGAGTTCTCCGCCTGACCAATGGCCTGCACCGGCTGGGTATCGGCGAAGGCGAGGCGGTGGCCGAGGTGATGCACAACGGCGCGCCATGGTTCGAATTGATGCTGGCTTGTACGCTCAGGGACAATCCCATGCCGATGCTCAATTGGCATCTCCAGCCCAAGGAGTTGGCGGAATGTATCAACAAGGCCTCGCCAAAGGCTCTGGTATTGGGGGGCGCCTTTGTGGAAGCGGTACAGTCGGTTCGTGATCAGTTGACCACCGTCGAACACTTCATCGTGGTTGATGCTGACGAGTTGCCCGAGGGTATGATCGCCTACGAGTCACTGATCCGGGACAGCCGGTCCATACTCCCAAGCGGCAAGCTGGGCATGGCCCCAAAGACCTACAGCGGCGGTACCACAGGGACGCCGAAATACATCAACATCGACCGGGACCGGCTGACATCGGATTCGGCCGAGGCGCGGCGGGGCGCCTCCAAGGAGGAGGTGACCCGGTTGGGGTTGATGCAGATATCGGCCTTTCATTTCTACAAGATCGGCAAAATCCGGGATCCGATCAGCAACAACATCCGCACGCTGATTCCGGGGCCGCTGTATCATGCCGGGGTACAGATCGCGGTGTTGCCGTTCTTTCTCGGCGGCACCGCGGTGCCCATGAGCAAGTTCGATCCCGAGCTCATGCTTAAACTTATTCAGGACGAGCGTATCAACTGGACCTTCGTCGCCCCGACCATGCTCGAGCGCATCCTGGCACTGCCCGAGGCTCTGAAGTCCCAATACGACCTTTCCAGCATGCGGGTAATCATTTGCGCGGCGGCGCCTTGTCCGCCCAAGGTCAAGCGCGAGATCAACACGCTGTTCCGCCGCCAGGGAGCGTCGGATGATGTCTTCCATGAATACTACGGCGCTTCGGAGAGCGGCCTGATCAGCGTTCTCGCCAGCGAGGACTACCAGGAGAACCCAAAGCGCTACGACAGCGTTGGCAAGCTGCGGGCGGCGGAATGCCGGATCTATGACGAGGAGACCGGCACCTGGACCCCACCCGGCAAGGAAGGGAAGGTGCTCGTGCGCTCCCCGATGGCCCTTGCGCTGAACTACGTCGGCCTCAGCGAAGAGAAGATGAAGGAGAATTATATCGGGGTCGAGGGCAAGCTCTGGTACGACGATGGTCTGATTGGTTATGTGGACGAGGATGGTTTTCTGTACCTGACTTCGCGGATCAAGGAAATGATCATCTCCGGCGGGGTGAATCTTTTCCCCAATGAGATCGAGACGGTTATCAAGCGGCATCCGGCGGTTCTTGACGTTGCCGTGGTGCGGGCGCCGGACAAGGACCTGGGCGAGGTGCCGGCGGCGGTAATTGAGCTCAAAGAGCACCAGCAGGCCACTCGCAAGGAGATCATCGAGCACTGCAAGACGGAGGGGTTGTACGGTTTCAAGCTGCCGAAGATCGTGGACTTTGGCGAGCTGCCCCGCAACTTGGCCGGCAAGCTACCGAAAAAGCAGCTTGAGGAGAAATACTGGAAAGGTGTCGCCCGGCACGGTTAGCGGGCTGTTGGAAATGCCTTGCGCGCTCTGGCTGTTACCGACCTGTCAATCTTGTATAGGATCCGGCCGGCTCCCGGCTGATCATGGAGAACGTCAACCACGGGCGCATCTATCGCGAGGTGGGGTCAACGCCAGCGGCGGCGGCCCCGGGGACTGGCGATATCGCCATCCGGCTGACGGAAGCCCGGTGACGTGAATCGCATTCAATCGAGCCCCCGCGCAATCAGCTCCTTCATGATCTCGTTGGTGCCGCCGTAGATCTTCTGTACCCGGGCGTCGGCGTACAAGCGCGCGATGGGATACTCGAGCATGTAGCCGTAGCCGCCGAAGAATTGAAGGCACTCGTCGACGATCTCGCACTGCTTTTGTGTGCACCACCATTTGGCCATTGAGGCCGTCTCCGCGTCGAGTGCGCCGGCGATCAGGCGCTGGATGCAGTGGTCGATGAACACTTGGCCGAGAGTCACTTCGGTGCGCCGCTCGGCGAGCCGGAAGCGCGTGTTCTGGAAGTCGAGCAGACGCTTGCCGAAGGCCTTGCGCTCGCGCACGTAGGCCAAGGTGTGCTCCAGGGCCGCCTCGGCGGCAGCGATGGCGCCGACGCCGATGATCAAGCGCTCGCGTGGCAGTTGGTTCATAAGTTGGTAGAAGCCCTGGCCCTCTTCGCCGCCGAGTAGGTTCTCGGCCGGCACCCGCAGATCATCGAAGAACAACTCAGCGGTGTCCTGGCCTTTCTGGCCGATCTTGTGCAGAAGCCGGCCGCGGCGGAAGCCGGGCTGCTCGCCCGGCTGTTCGACGACCAGCAGCGAGACGCCCCTGGCGGCCTCGGCCGGATTGGTCTTGCAGACGACGATCAGCAGGCCGCAGTGATGGCCGTTGGAGATGAAGGTTTTCGACCCGTTGACCACATAGTTCTCGCCTTGGCGTTCGGCCCGCGTGCGCACGGCCTGTAGATCCGAGCCGGTGCCCGGCTCGGTCATGGCAATGGCCCCCACCCACTCGCCGGAGGCGAGCTTGGGAAGCCAGCGATGCTTCTGCTCCGGCGTGCCGCAGCTGACGATGTAGTGGCTGACGATCTCATGAACGCCCTTGGCCCAACTGGTATTGCCGGCACGGGCCTGCTCCTGGAGGATCACGGCCTCATGGGCGAAGCTTCCCCCCGCCCCGCCGTATTTCTCCGGCACGTCGGTGCACAGGAGGCCGGCGGCGCCTGCCCTTGTCCACAGCGTGCGCTCGACGTGCTGCTGGGAGTCCCAGTGTTCTTCGAAGGGGGTGATTTCGGTGGCGATGAACTTCCGGACGTTGTCGCGGAACAGCGTTAGTTCTTCGTCCATCCAGGGTGATTGATTAAACGTCATGGTGTCCATGGCCTCACATTGAGAACCCGCCGCCACAGAGCAGCGTCTGACCGCTGATGTAGTTCGACTCCGGAGTGCAAAACAGATAGACGGCCCCGGCGGCCTCGGCCGGCGTGCCGGCGCGACCGAGCGGCACCATGGCCTCCATGGTCTTGAGCAGATCGGGGTTGACGCCCACCTTGATCTTGCGGCCTTCCACATCGATGCTCGCATCAGAGCCTGCTTCCGCCTCTGTGAGGCGCGTTTTGATCAGTCCGAAGGCCACGCAGTTGACGTTCACCTTGAGCCTGCCCCATTCCTTGGACATCGCCTTGGTCAGGCCGATCACCGCCGCCTTGGCGGCCGAATAGTTGGCCTGTCCAGCGTTGCCGCCGGTGCCGGCGATCGAGGCGATGTTGACCACCTTACGGAATACCTCGCGCCCTTCGGCGGCTTCTTTCTTGGCCTGCACGCGGAAGTATTCGGAGGCCGCGCGCAGAATGCGAAAGGGCGCCGTGGCGTGCACGTCCATGATCGCCTGCCACTGCTCATCGCTCATTTTCTGAATCACGTTGTCCCAGGTGTAGCCGGCGTTGTTGACGATGATGTCCAGACCGCCCAGCTGTTCGATTGCCGTGTTCACAAAGCGTTCGGCAAAATCCTCCTGTGTCACGCTGCCGATGCAGGCCACGGCCCTGCCGCCGGCGTCCTTGATCGCCGCGACCGTTTCCTCCGCCGGGGCGGCATCAAGATCGTTGACTACCACGCTGGCGCCTTCGGCGGCGAGTTTGAGGGCGATTTCCCGGCCTATCCCGCGCCCTGAGCCGCTGACGATGGCCACTTTATCTTGAAGTTTCATACGCAGTCCTGCTTTGTTGGTGATGGAAAGGACGTGTTTCAGGCCAGCGCCACCAGGGCGTCGCCGGCGAGCTTGACTTCACCCTGTTTATCGACCACGCCGATCTCGAGCCGGGCCAGTGTTTCGTGGCCGTCCTCGGTGATTTCAACGATCTTGCCGGTGCAACTCAGCCGTGCGCCGACTGGCGTGATGGCGGCGAAGCGGACCGAGAACCGGCGCAGCCGGGTCTGCGGTGCCCACTGGGTCAGAAAGCGGCCCAAATAGGCCATCGGCAGCATGCCGTGCGCGAACACGTCCGGCATGCCAGAGGCCTTGGCAAAGTCGATGTCAATGTGGATCGGGTTGTGGTCACCCGAGGCGCCGGCGAACAGTGCCAGCGTCGCGCGCGTGATGGGCGGAAGCTCGAGTGGCGGAAGCGCCTGGCCGACCTTGACCTGGTCACGAGTGGGGGCGTTCATGCTGCGTTCTCCTGCGGGTTGCGGACGACGATCACGCTGCGTGCCTCGAGCACGGTCTCGCCAGTCGCGTCCTTGATCAGCGAATCCTTGACGATGAATTCGAGCGCACCGCTCTTCTTGCCGTAGATGTCGCTAATCTTTGACTCGACGCTGAGCACGTCGCCGGCACATACCGGCGCGTGATAGGTGAAGCTTTGCTCGCCGTGCAGGATGCGTCCGATCGGCACGTTCAGCGTTTCGAGCAACGTGGTCATGGTTCCGGCATCGAGGTCGGCGCCCATCAGAAAGGTTGGTGGTGCCGGCAGGCTACGGTAGCCGGCTGCCCGGGCCGCAGACTCGTCGAGGTACTCGGGCCGCGTTTCGCCGGTGGCTTTGGCGAAAAAACGTAACCGCCCCTTCTCGACCTCGAAGCTGACGGTCGGCAGGCGCAGCCCGATGTGTTTAGTGTCGATCATAGTTCGTCCTCTTCAGGTGGCCTGGTACATCGTCACCACGCAGGCGCCGCCCAGGCCGAGATTGTGTTGGAGCGCAATGCGCGCGCCTTCGACCTGGCGGTCCGCGGCCTGTCCTCGCAGCTGTTGGACCAGCTCGGTGCATTGCGCCAACCCGGTGGCGCCCAATGGATGACCCTTGGAAAGCAGCCCGCCCGAGGGGTTGGTAACCACGCGCCCACCGTGGGT
>CALBOV010000112.1 GCA_937896565.1 uncultured Salinisphaerales bacterium | reverse complement strand
GTGACGTGGACGAGCTCAACGCGCTGATCGGAAGCCTGCTGGGCTGCGGCCTGCCCGCACCCCTGGCAGGCGCCCTCGGCCCGGTCCAGCATCAGTTGTTCAATCTGGGCGGCGGGCTGGCGATGCCCGGCGAGAGCCTGCTGGAGCCGTCACATCTCACGGGGCTCGAGCAGGCGGTCACCGCATTGAACGCCGAACTGCCGCCGCTCAAGGACTTCGTGCTGCCCATCGGGCCGCAGACGGTGACGACGGCGCATCTGGCCCGCGCCGTCTGCCGCCGCGCCGAGCGTGCGGTCTGGAAGGTGATCGAAGCGGAGCCGGAGGAACCCCGGGATGCCGCGATCTATCTCAATCGCCTGTCCGATCTGCTGTTCGTGATCGCCCGTCATCTGGCGCGGGATGCGAATCCGCAGGAGACGACCTGGCAGGTTTGACCCGCGCCAGCACGGCGCATACCGCGCGGGCGCCCTGCGCCAGCCGCGGCCCCGGTCGGGCTAGCAGGTCCGGCGAAATCCGCGCCAGCGTGGCATCCAGCACCTGCCGATCGGCCAGCAGGGGTTGCCACGGCGCCGCTCCGTCTTCGCCGCTGTAGAGGATCACGTCGGGCCGCTCGGCCAGCACGGCCTCGCGGCTGACCTGCGGCGCCAGCACCGGAGCATCGGCGAAGATGTTGCGCCCGCCGCAGAGCCGGATCACGTCCGAGGCGGCATGCTCGCCATTGAGCGAATACAGCGGCACGGCGGACACCTGGTAGTAGACACGCAGCGGTTCCTCCGTGACCACGCGCAACGACTCGATCTGTTCGGCGAAGGACCGGGCCGCGGCCTCCGCGGCGGTCGGCGTCCCCAGCAGACGACCGATGTGGCGCAGCGCGTCGGCGACGTCGTTCAGGCGTCGGACATCGACCGCATCCACGCGCAGTCCTAACGCCTCGAGACGGCGAATCTCCGGTTCCGGCGTTCCACCCGCCCAGGCCAGCAGCCGCGTCGGCCGTAGCGCCAGAATCTGTTCATGGTTCAGATTGAAGGCGTCACCGACTACCGGCAGCGACGTGACCTGTGGCGGATAGTCGGAATAGCGGATCACGCCGACCAACTGGTCCCCGGCACCGGCCTCGACCACCAGTTCGGCGAGATGCGGCGCCAGCGTGATCACCCGCTCGGCCGCCCAGGCCGGCACGGCGAACAATACCGCCAGCGCCAACAGGCCGATTCGGCCTCCGAACGCAATCACCCCAGCCAGCCACCGATGGTCGGCAGCGCAAGCAGTGCGAGCAGCACCAGCAGTGCCCGGCCACGCAGGCCCAGCACGGCCTCCAGCGCGGCATCCAGCGAGCGCGGCGCCACCGGTGCATCGCCTTCGTCCTCGACATTCAGCGCACCGACTCCGACCACCGCCAGCTGCCGCCAGGTGTCGGACACCCAGTCCAGTGCGGGTTTCTGCATCACGCGATGCCGCTCGGACAACGCATCGTCGGTACTGCCCGCCAGGGCGTACAACATCTGCGTGATGCGTGCGGGGACCCAGGCCATGATGGCGTGCAGGCGAGTTGCGGGTTCCAGGCTCCTCGGCGACTCGTCCATCAGCGCAAGCACGCGCGGCAGACCCGCCACCAGCCGATACCCCAGGGCGCCGATTGGCCCGAGCACGAAAAACCACATCAGCACGGCGAAACTGCGCTCATGCGCCTGAATGCAGATGGCGGCCACCACGGACCGCCGATCCGCGCCCTGGCAGCTCTGCGTCAGCCGCCCCGGCGTTTCCAGCAAATCCTGCCGGATGCGCTCGGCGTCCTCGGTATCACCGCGCTCCCGGGCCGCGAGCAGGGCACGGACTTCCTCTCCAAGATCGCGAGGTCCCAGGGACAGCAGCAACACCAGCGTCGAGAACACGAACCCCAGCACGCCGTAGACCGCCTCCGCCAGCAGATGCTGCAGCAGACCGGTGACCAGCAGCGCCGGCGCCAGCAACACGATGACCATCAGCGGGGAATTCCAGGTCTTGCGGCTTACCCTGCCATGGACCCAGCGCACATGGCGCTCAAACAGCGCGTGCTCGCGCCAGCCCTGCAGATGGCTGAGCACGCGTTCGAGCAGCAGCGCGAGCACCATGGACAGCAGAATCATGCGGCCTCTCCCTGAATCGACCGCCGATATCTCGCCCAGTCGAAAGCATTCCCCGGATCCGTCTTGCGACCGGGCGCGATATCGCTGTGGCCGACAATCCGATCCTCCGTGATCTCCGGATACGCCACCCGGATCGCCTGCGTCAACTCCGCCAGACGATCGTACTGCGCATCAGCGTAGGGCTGGTCATCCACCCCCTCCAGCTCGATGCCGATGGAAAAGTCGTTGCAGCGCTCGCGGCCACCGAACGTCGAGACGCCCGCGTGCCAGGCACGCCGCGTCGTCGGCACGAACTGAATCAGAGATCCGTCGCGCCGCAGAAGAAAATGCGCGGACACCCTCAACGCGTGAATCTGCGCAAAGTACGGATGCCGCCCGGGATCCAGTCGGTTGGTGAACAGATCGGCGATCCAGGGGCCACCGAACTCACCGGGCGGCAGACTGATGCCGTGAATCACCAGCAAGTCCACGGCCACGCCGGCCGGCCGCGCGTCGCAATTCGGCGAGGGGCAATGCTCGCCCTCATCAATCCACCCGGTCTGTTCGTTCAAGCGCAGCATGTCACGTAGCTTAGCGAGGCCGGCCTGCCTGCACACTTCTCTTTGAGCGCCCGCGCGACACGGACGGGGCTGTTCCGGGGAGAGCACCCGTCGATTCACCCTTGGCGGTGCAAATGGAGCAGTGTTTCCCTAGGCTTGTCGATCCCAGACGACCATCGCCATTGCCCATGCGCCAGATTCTTAGCGCGGCCGCCGCCATCGCTCTACTCGCCGGATGCGCCGCGATCCAGTCTCCCCGACCGGAACCCTCCAAGGCCGCGAAAACCGCGGACACGGCGATTCCGTCACTGGACATCCCCTACAGCGAATTCGTGCTCGACAACGGCCTGCGTGTCGTCATTCACGAAGACCACAAGGCGCCCATCGTCGCCGCCAACCTCTGGTACCACGTGGGCTCCAAGGACGAGGTGCCCGGCAAGACCGGGTTCGCCCATTTGTTCGAACACCTGATGTTCAACGGCTCGGAGCACCACGACGACGAGTTCTTCCGACCGCTGGAGAACGTCGGCGCCACCGGCCTCAACGGCACCACGAACGTCGACCGGACGAATTATTTCGGCACGGTGCCCGCGCCGGCGCTCGATCTGCTGCTGTGGCTGGAGTCCGACCGGATGGGGCATCTGCTCGGCGCGATCACGCAGGACAAGCTCGACGAGCAGCGCGAAGTCGTCAAGAACGAAAAACGCCAGGGCGAGAACCAGCCCTACGGCAAGGTCTGGGACACCATCGTCCGCTCCACCTACCCGGAGGGTCACCCCTACAGCTGGTCGACGATTGGCTCCATGGATGACCTGGAAGCCGCCTCGCTGGACGACGTGCATCAATGGTTCCGCAGCTACTACGGCCCCAACAACGCGACGCTGGTGGTCGCCGGCGATGTCGACACCGCCGCCGCCCTGGAGCGGGTGAAGCACTTTTTCGGCGGCATCGAACCCGGACCGCCCGTCTCGCGCCGCACCCAGTGGATCGCGAAGATGGAGGGAGAGCGGCGCGAGGTGCTGATGGACAACGTGCCCCAGCAGCGCATCTACAAGATCTGGAACGTCCCCGGCGTCAACACCCGCGCGGTCGAGGAACTGGATCTGTTCAGCGACGTGCTGGGCAACGGCAAGAACAGTCGCCTCTACCAGCGCCTGGTCTACGAGGATCAGATCGCCACGGGCGTCAGCGCCGGACTGTGGCCCAAGGAACTGGGCTCGCAGTTCATCATCAGCGCCACCGTCCGGCCGGGCGGTGACGCCGAAGCGGTCGAAGCCGCGCTCGACGAGGAACTGGCCCGTCTGATCGAGACCGGCCCGACGGCCGACGAGCTCGAACGTGTCCGCGCTCGGGTTGGCGCGGCCTTCATTCGCGGCGCCGAACGCGTGGGCGGCAGCTCCGGCAAGTCCGGCATCCTCGCCCGTTCCACCGTATTCGGTGGTTCCCCGGACGCCTACAAGCGTTATCTGGACGTCGTGGAGACCGCCACGGCGACCGACCTGCAGCGGGTCGGCCGACAGTGGCTCACCGATGGCGTCTATGTGCTGACCGTACAGCCGATGCAGGAGCTGGCGGCCGACGCCGACGCGGTAGACCGCAGCCGGCTCCCGACCACCGGCACGCCACCGGACCTGCGACTGCCCGCCGTCGAGGAAACCACGCTGAGCAGCGGCATGCGCGTGCTGCTGGCCCGGCGCGACGCGGTCCCGCTGGTCGAATTGCGGCTGCTGTTCGATGCCGGCTATGCCGCCGACCAGACCGCCCGACCCGGCACCGCATCAATGACCATGGCCATGCTCGACGAGGGAACCGCGCGACGCGACGCGCTGGGCCTGTCGGCGGAGCTGGAGCGCCTGGGCGCGAATCTGTCGGCCGGATCCAACGTGGACCAGTGCCATGTCAGCCTGTCCGCCCTCACGCCGCAACTCGATACCGCCATGGATGTCATGGCCGATGTGGTCCGCTCGCCGGCCTTTCCCCAGGAGGAACTCGACCGGATCAAGCCCCGCTGGCTGGCCGGCATTCAGCAGGAAAAGACGCGCCCGAACTCCCTCGCGTTCCGCCTGCTGCCACCGCTGCTCTATGGTGAGGATCACGCGTATTCTCAGCCGCTGACGGGTTCCGGAACCGAAACCGCGATCTCGGCACTGACCAGGGATGATCTGGTGCGCTTCCACCAGCGCTGGATCCGGCCGGAGCAGGCGACGCTAATCGCGGTCGGCGACATCGACATGGCGACGCTCAAGCCCATGCTGGAACGTCACTTCGGTGACTGGACACCCAGCGGTGACGCGGCACCCGCGAAGTCGCTGACCACGGTCGAACGTCCCGCGCAGCCCAAGGTCTTCCTGATCGACAAGCCACACGCCGAGCAATCCGTGGTGCTGGCCGGCGAGCTGATCCCCGGACGTGGTGACGTGGACGAGGCCGCCCTGCGAGCGATGAACGCGATGCTCGGTGGCAACTTCACCGCGCGGCTCAACATGAACCTGCGCGAGGACAAGGGCTGGTCCTACGGCGCCAGCAGCTTCGTGCCATCCACGGCCGCGCAACGCCCGCTGATTCTGTTCGCGCCGGTGCAAACCGATCGAACCGCCGAAGCGATGGAGGAAATCCTGCGTGAGGCGAAGACCTTCGGGGCGGATCGACCAGTGTCGGCGGAGGAACTAGCCGCCGCGAAGAACGGACTGACGCTGGAGCTGCCGGGTTCCAACGAAACCAGCGGACAGGTCGCGAGCACGCTGGCCGAGTCGGTGCGATTCGGCCTCGATCCGCGCTGGTACGAACAATTCGTCTCCCGCGTGCAGGCGCTGGACACCGCGACCGTCGACACGCTGGCGCAAACGCTGATCGCTCCGGAATCACTGACCTGGGTGATCATCGGCGATCTCGATGTCATCGAGGCGGATGTTCGCGCGCTAGGCCTGGGCCCGGTTCAGGTGCTGGACGTGGACGGCCAGCCCGTCGCGACCCCCTGACCGACCGCATGTTGCTGACCCTGGTCACCGCCTGCGTGGCGATCGCCGCTCTGGGCGGACTGGCGCTCGTCCTGGTCGCGGAAACCAGCTCGCGTCGCTGGATCATCCGCTGGACGCACGCCGCGTTCGGCGTGGTCGCGCTGGTCGGCGTCTTCGCCGGCGCGCATGACGCCGGCATCGCGGCGCAGGGACCGACGATCGGTTTGCTGGGATTCGCCACCGCCAGCGGGGGCCTGCTGTTTCGTCAGCGCACCCGGGCGGGCGCCACCACCCGACCCGCCCGGCTCACGCACGCGGCGCTGGGCCTCGCCAGTCTCGGACTGTTGATCGGGATCGGCTGGCACTGAGGGCACCGGCCGCGCGGTCGTTCAGTCCGATTCGCCCAGCGGTCGCGTGAAGGTGAACTGCGCCGGCTTCACGACCAGCGTGTCCGCGGCATCCAGCGGCGACTTGCCCTGAATGGCGGAAAACGGCACCGACAGCACGAACAGCCCCGCACCCGCGACCGTGGTGACCAGTCCCAGCGGGCGGACGATCAGCAAATCGAA
This sequence comes from uncultured Salinisphaerales bacterium, assembly GCA_937896565.1. Lineage (GTDB taxonomy): Bacteria > Pseudomonadota > Gammaproteobacteria > Nevskiales > OUC007 > Abyssibacter. The sequence goes on along the minus strand of CALBOV010000112.1, from coordinate 45,458 downwards.
GGTGATGGCACCGGCGGACGGTTCTTCATGCGGAGCGGAGGCACTGCCCGCCGAAGCGGTGGTGACACTCAAACTCAGTGCGGCGGCAAACAGTACGGCGATCCAGCGTCTCATGGCTCACTCCCTGCTGAGGATGGCTCGACGGTAGGTCGCCGACAGTCCGGAGTCAATCGGCGCTGGGCTCATCCCGGCGCGGCCTGGCGGCCGGCACTGCACCGTGCGGCCCGGGCTCCTGCTCGGGACTCTCATCCTCGTGGGTAAGCGCCCGCGAGGCGGACAGAGGCATGTCACCGGCACCGAAACGCCGCGCGCCTTCCGCCAGATGGGCGTAGACATCCTGATAACCAGTCGCCAGATGATCCATCAGCGTCGCGGTTTCGCGCAGATGGGCTTCCATCTCCCGCTTCAGGGCGGCCTGCGCGTCGGCACTGTTCTTCAACGCCTGACGATCACGCGACACGCTGCCACGACCGATGGCGAAACCGAGCGCCCCTCCGATCAGCAGTCCGAGAAACAGGGCAACCAGGCTGATTTCAGGTCCGAACTCCATCGGGCAGTCTCCATCTGCAAACGGGCATTCTTGTCTGTCGGCACACCGGGTCAGACCATCTCTGGCGCCCGGTGTTTCCGTGGGAACCGCGGTTTTTCGCGGCCCGTTACAATCGAGTCGATGCAGCATAACAAGCCTTCCCCGACGCTCGCCGACTGGCTGGCCCTGGCCCCCTTCGGGCTCACGCTATCGTCCGGATTCTTCGGCTTTTTCGCCCATGCCGGCGTGGTACACGCGCTGGAGGAGCGGCAGTTGCGGCCGGCGCGCATCAGTGGTTCCAGCGCCGGCGCGCTCATCGGCGCCAGCTGGGCGGCCGGGCTGACACCATCGGCGATCTCCGAGCGCCTGCTGGGCATCCGCAAGCAGGATTTCTGGGACCCGTTTCCGGGGCCAGGGCTGATCCGCGGCCGGCGCTTCGAACGTCTGCTGGATGAATGGCTGCCGGTGCGAACCTTCGCGGACTGCCGCATCCCCCTCGCCGTCTCCGTGTACGACGTCATCGGGCGACGCACCCGGGTGGTCGATTCCGGCCCGCTGTCTCGCGCGATCCGGGCATCCTGCGCGGTCCCGCTGATGTTTCATCCGGTGTGGATGCGCGGTCGGCCCTACCTGGACGGCGGCGTGCTCGACCGGCCGGGCCTGGTCGGCATGACCGCGGATCGCGTGCTCTACCACCACCTGTCCTCGCGCTCGCCCTGGCGCGCGGCGGACGGCGCGCAAACTGTGATCCCGGAGCGGCCCGGCCTGCTCGCGCTGACCTTCGACGACCTTCCGCGCGTCGGCCCGGATGCGCTGGACCAGGGCGTCGAGGCCTACCACGTCGCGCTGAACCTGACCCGCGAGGCGCTGGACCAGCCCGCGCCCGCCCACGTACTGCGGCTGAGCGCATGAAGTGCGTCTACGAGGCCTCCGATCCGGTCAACGCCGAGATCGTCAAGGATTACCTGGCCTCCTGGGGCATGGATGTGTTCATCCAGGGCGTATTCGGCTGGGGCGGGCGCGGCGACCTGCCCGCGAACGCCTACCCGCAGGTCTGCGTCGCCCGTGATGCGGATGCCGGGCGAGCCCGCGATCTGATCCGGATGTGGGAGCGCGGCGAGGACCCACGGCCACCCTGGACCTGTGTCGACTGCGGCGAACGCATGGACGGCCAGTTCTCGGACTGCTGGCGCTGCGGCGCGGAAAAACCGTGACTGACACGCCGGCGGCGCAGTTAGCCATTGCCCTGTTCGAACCGGAGATACCACCCAATACCGGCAACGTGATCCGGCTTTGCGCCAACCTCGGCGCCGAGCTGCATCTGGTCGAGCCGCTGGGATTCGAAATGGACGATCGCCGGCTGCGGCGCGCGGGACTGGACTATCACGAATTCGCGCCAGTGAAACGCCACGCCAACCTCGACGCACTGCTGGCCGATCAGGGCCATCGGCGCTGGCTGCCCTGCTCCACCCGCGGCGCGCGGCGCTACGACCAGGTGCGTTACGACACCAACGACCTGCTGATCTTCGGACCCGAAACCCGCGGGCTGCCGCAGGCCGTGCTCGACGCCCAGCCCGCTACGCAACGCCTGCGCATTCCGATGCGCCCGGACAATCGCAGCCTCAATCTGTCGAACGCCGTGGCGGTGATCGCCTACGAGGCCTGGCGCCAGCTCGGATTCGCGGGCGGCGGCTGAGCCAGGACCTGTTGACGGGGCCTACTACTCCGTCTCGGCGCGCTGCGGCCGTGACGACAGGCTCAACACGGCGGCCACCGGCGCCACGCCTTCGTAGAGCACCTGATAGACCTGTTCGGTGATCGGCATCTCGATACCCAGCGAGCGCGCCAGCTCGCGCACCTCGCGGGTGACACGGTAGCCCTCGACCACCTGCCCGATCGCCTCCATCGCCTCGTCCACCGACTCGCCCCGAGCCAGCGCCAGGCCAAAGCGTCGATTGCGTGACTGGTTGTCGGTACAGGTGAGCACCAGATCGCCCATGCCGGACAAACCCATCAGGGTTTCCGAGCGCGCGCCCAGCGCCTCACCCAACCGACTCATCTCCACCAGACCACGCGTAATCAGCGCGGCACGGGTATTGGCGCCCAGATTCAGACCGTCGGCGATGCCGACACCGATCGCCAGCACGTTCTTGACCGCGCCGCCGATCTGCACGCCAACGATGTCATCGGTGGTGTAGGCCCGGAATCCGGCGCCGTGCAGCGCTTCAGCGAAGGCCTCGGCGACCTCGATCGGGCTTGCGCCGATGCTCACCGCGCTGGGCATGCCCTGGCCGATTTCCCTGGCGAAGGTCGGACCGGAAATCACCGCCAGCGGCCAGGACTCGCCCAGCACCTCGGCGATGACATCCAGCGGCAGCTTGCAGCTCTCCGGCTCCAGGCCCTTGGCGGCACAGGCCACCGGCACCTGGTCGCCGATATGCGCGCCGATCGCGGTACAGGTTTCGCGCAGGGCGTGACTGGGCACGGCGACGATCACCGCATCGGCACCGTCCAGCGCCTGCTTCAGATCGGACAGCGGGCGCAGCGACTCCGGAAACGGACAACCGGGCAGATAGCGCTCATTGAGCCGCTCGGCATCCATCTGCGCCATGGCGTCGGCATTGCGCCCCCACAACCGCGTCGGATGCCCCTGTCGGGCGACCTGAATCGCCAGCGCGGTGCCATAACTGCCGGCGCCGATGACCGCGATGGTGGCCGGCTCACTCAATGTCGCGTCCCGTCTTCGCCCTTCTCCGCGCTCTGCGCCAGATGCTGCTGGTAGATGGCGTCGAAGTTCACCGGCTGAAGCAGCATCTGCGGGAAGCCGCCGCGCTGCACGAAGTCGTTGACCGCCTCACGGACGAACGGAAACAGCACGTTCGGGCAATAGGCGCCGAGGATGGCGCGACGCTCGGCGTCGTCGGCAATGCCCTGCAGCACGAAAATCCCGGCCTGCTGGATCTCGCAGATGTAGGCGACCTCCTCGCCCACCTTCGTCGTCGCCGTCACGGTCAGTGTGACCTGATAGGTTTCGCCCTCCACACGCTGCACCGCGGTGTTGATGGACAGGTCCACCTGCGGCTCCCATTTGCGCGTGAAAATCTGTGGCGCCTTCGGCACCTCCAGCGAGGCGTCGTGAATGAACACCTTCTGCATGACGACCTGCTTGCCGCCTGCCTGTTCCTCTGCCACCTGTTTCTCCGTCGTCGGTTTGCCCGCCCGGTGTCGGGCGGAACGTTGTCTGAAATCAGCCCTGTTGCTGCAAGACGCGCGTCAGCTCGCCGCTCGCATCCATCGCGTGCAAGTCGTCGCAGCCACCCACATGCGTCTCGCCAATGAAGATCTGCGGCACCGTGTGACGCCCTGCGCGCCGGGTCATCGCCCGCCGGGTGTCCGGATCCTCGTCCACCGCGATCTCGTCGAACGCCAGGCCGCGCGCCTGAAGCAGCCGTTTGGCCATCAGGCAGTAAGGGCAGTAGCGTGTCGTGTAGATCTCGATGCGAGGCATTATCTCGCCTTGGAAACGGGCAGCCCGGCTCCCTGCCATGCGTTGAGACCGCCGCGCAGCGGGAAGACCTCGTCCCAGCCCTGCTTCATCAGCTTTTCGCGCGCGGCGCCGGCCGCGGTGCCAATCGCGCAGTAGAGCAACACGGGCTTGGATTTGTACTTCGCCAGCTCCTTCTCGGCCTCGCCAATCCGGGACATCGGCAGATTCACCGCGCCGATGATATGCCCCTTGCGGTAGTCAGACTGAGAGCGCACGTCGACGATCACGGGCTCGCGATCGTTGATCAGCCGCACCGCGTCGGCCGGCGAAAGCTTGTGGCCGGAACGCAACGAAATCGCGATTTCGTTGCCGATCACCGCCACGAGCACGACAATGAGCGCGGTCGTCAGGACCGGATGCCGGGCCAGGAAGTCGAGTATCAGGTCCATACGTCAGGGATCGGACTGGATTGGGGAAGGGCGTTCGTGCAAAGCACACGATTATCGCATTGGGGCGCCATCGGTAGAAGGCCGGGATTCGTCGCGCGCGTCATTTGGGGCGTCGGGCTGCTGACTGCGGCAGCTCTGGCCTCTCCGGTTTTCGCGGAGCCCGACGGCGATCGCATGGAGCAGACGACGGCGGAACTGGAGCGCGTCCGCGCCCGCCTCCAGGCGCTGAAGAAGGAAGTCGACCGTGACCGTTCACGCCGCGGCAAGCTGTTCCGCGAGCTTGAGGCCACCGAGACCAGGATCGGCGAGCTGAGCCAGACGCTGACGACACTGCAAGGCGACATCAACTCGGCGGAATCCCGCATGCAGCGCACACGCCGCTCGCGCGATCAGGCGCTCAAGGACGTGGAGCGCGAGCGCGAGACGCTCAAGCACCAGATTCGCGCGGCCTACCAGATCGGCCGCCAGGGCCGGACCAAGTTGCTGCTCAACCAGGAAGACCCCGCCGCGATCGGTCGCGTGCTGACCTACTACGACTACCTGGCCAAGGCCCGCAGCGAGCGGATTCAGTCCTTCACCACCGCCGCCAAGGCATTGCGCAAGCTCGAGGACCAGCTCGCCGGCGAAATCCGCTCGCTGGAAGCCCTGTTCGCCAAGCGCAAACGATCGCTGGATGCCCTGGAGGAGACGCGCGAGCAACGGGAACAGGCCGTGGCCACGCTGGAATCGAAGATTCGCGACTCCGTACTGGAAGTCGAACAACTGGAGGCCGACGAGCAACAGCTGCGGGATCTGCTCGCCAGCCTCGAGGACGTGCTCGCCGACATCCCGCTGGTGCTGGACGACGACGAGCCAATCACCCAGCGCAAGGGTGCGGTGGACTGGCCGCTGCGCGGACGGTTGCTGGCCGGATTCGGCCAGCCCAAGGCCGGCAATATTCGCTGGAAGGGACTCTGGATCGCCGCCGACGAAGGCGACCCGGTCAAGGCCGTGGCGAGCGGCCGCGTCGCCTATGTCGGCTGGATGCACCGCTACGGCGTGCTCGTGGTACTCGAACACGACGATGGCTGGTATTCGCTCTACGGACACAACCAGACCGCCTATGTGCAAATCGGCGAATGGGTGCGCAGCGGTGAAGCCGTCAGCGCCGCCGGAAACAGCGGCGGACACCGCGAGAGCGGCGTTTATTTCGAACTGCGCAAGGGGCAACGGGCCGTCGACCCGATTGGCTGGTTGGCCTCGCGTTGAACAAGGCGCGGGCTCAGATGGTCTGATCCTTCGGACACGCCCGGCCAACGCCGGTCGGGCGGCACCGACCATCAGGCGGTTGGGCCTGATCAGGCATAGGCCTTGCCTGATCAAAGCCCCCAGAATGACCCTGCCCCTTCACGGGGCTGTACTATGATGCGGAGAAGGTCGGGACACACCGCGACATCCCTCCCGACCCACGGAGATCACAACAGCATGAACAACACCGTCAAGACCGCTCTGCTGCTCTGCACGGGCGCGGTGGTCGGCATATCCATGACCTTCACGCAGGGCGTGTTTGCCGGGCGCGAGACCGCCTCCGAACTGCCGCTGTCCGAGTTGCAGACCTTCGTCGAGATTCTGAACCGGGTTCAGCAGGACTACGTCGAACAGATCGACGACGACGCGCTGCTCGAATCCGCCATCCGCGGCATGCTCTCCGGTCTGGATCCGCATTCGGCGTATCTGGATGCGCAGGAATTCAAGGACATCACCATCTCGACCTCCGGCAAGTTCGGCGGTCTGGGTATCGAGGTCCAGGGACAGAACGGCTTCGTCCGTGTCATCGCCCCCATCGACGACACACCGGCCCAGCGCGCCGGCGTGGAAGCGGGCGACCTGATCATCAAGGTCAACGACACGGCGGTGAAGGGCCTGACACTCAACGAGTCCGTACGACTGATGCGCGGCGAACCCGGCACCAAGGTCACGCTGGAGGTGGTCCGCCAAGGCGAACCCCAGCCGCTGGAAATCGACATCGTCCGCGACATCATCGAAGTACGCAGCGTGCGTTCACGCATGCTTGAGCCCAACTACGGCTACGTGCGGATTTCCACCTTCACCGGTGGTACCGGCCGCCTGCTGGAAGAGGAAATCCAGAAGCTGCGGGAGAAGAACGAGACCGCGCTGCGCGGACTGGTGCTCGACCTGCGGACCAATCCCGGTGGTGTCCTGAACGCCGCGGTGGATGTCTCCGACGCCTTCCTGAACAAGGGCAAGATCGTCTCGATCAAGGGGCGCAGCGATCAGGCCAACCGCACCTTCAACGCCACGCCGGGCGACCTGCTCGACGGCGTGCCGATCGTCGTGCTGATCAACGAGGCCTCCGCGTCGGCATCGGAAATCGTCGCTGGCGCATTGCAGGACCACAGCCGCGCCGTGCTCGTCGGCGCCAAGACCTTCGGCAAGGGCTCGGTACAGACCATCGTGCCGCTCAAGAACGACGCCGCGATCAAGCTGACCACGGCCCGTTACTACACGCCGTCCGGTCGCTCGATCCAGGCCGAAGGCATCAACCCGGACATTGCCATCGAGCGCGTCAAGGTCGAGAAGCGTGATGGCCCGAAAGCCATCACCGAGGCCGATCTCGCTGGCCGTCTCGATAACGACCAGCTGAAGGATCTGCTCGAAGCCGACGATGAAGAGGGCGGGATCAAGAGCGACCCCAACCTCGCCGAGAACGACTTCGGCCTGTTCGAGGCGCTGAACATTCTCAAGGGTCTGTCGATTCTCGAGCAGGCCAGACGCTAGACTTCGCAGCCGAACGCCTCGCCGCCGCCCCGCGGCGGGGCGTTTTCGCGACACCGGGGCCAGGGACAGCAGAGCATGCGCGGCACGCAACGGGCCAGGGACGCCGACTGATGCGACGACGGGGAATCCGGGGGCTCTGTCTCGTGGCGCTGGCGTTCGCGCCGGTGCTGGCGCATGCCCAGGCGCGCATCGCCATCATCATCGATGACCTCGGCTACAACCGCGCGAGCGGGGTCCGCGTGCTGCAACTGCCCGGCCCGGTTGCCTGCTCATTCATTCCCGATGCACCGTTTTCCGCCGAACAGGCGGAGGTCGCGTTCGAGCTGGACAAGGAAGTGATGCTGCACATTCCGATGCAGCCGCATGCCGGCGCGCGCGCCCACCCGAATACGCTGACGATCAACAGCAGCGCGGACGACGTGCGCCACCTGCTTCGCGCCGCGATGCTGCACATCCCGCACGCGGTAGGCCTGAACAATCACCAGGGCAGCCTGCTGACCGAACGCAGCGCGTCGATGCGCTGGCTGATGGACGCGATGGATGCCTACCCGCAACTCTATTTCGTCGACAGCATGACCAGCCCGCACAGCGTCGCGCTGAACTCGGCCCGGGCCGCACAGATTCCCAGCACGCGTCGCAACGTGTTCCTGGACCACGACCCGCGACCGGAGGCCATCGACGCCCAGTTCGACCGGCTGGTACGACACGCCAGACGCCACGGCACCGCGTTGGCCATCGGTCATCCTTACGATGAGACGCTGGACGTGCTCGAACGCCGGTTGCCCGCGCTCAAGCGCCAGGGCATTCAGATCGTCGCCGTCAGCGACCTGATCCACACGCGCATGGCCCAGCGCGACGATCAGGGGTGGCGGGTCAGTCTGCGTCTGGGCGACGTGCCGACAGCCACAACGCCAGACCGGATGCTGCAAGCAGCCAACTGATCGCGGGCATCCCGTTCCAGATCGCCGGGCGATAGCCATCCAGCCCGAAGATCACCAGGGCCGACAGCATCAGCGTGGCGCCGATCATGGTGCGGCGATTGCGCTGCTGCTCCCGCCGGAACGACTGCGTCAGCCGCTCCAGGTCCGCCCGGGAGACCCCACCGGATTCCCCTTGCGCCAGACGTGACAGCGCGCGCGGGAGTTCCTCCAGCAGCTGCGGCCCCTGACGTCGCAATTGCGCCATGACCCGCTTGGGACTCATGCGCTCGCGCATCCACTCCGTCATCAACGGCTTGGCGGTTTTCCAAAGATCCAGATCCGGATATAGCTGTCGCCCCAACCCTTCGACCTGGAGAATGGTCTTCTGCAACAGGACCAGCTGCGGCTGCACGGTCATGTCGAAACGCCGGGCCACCTCGAACAGGCGCACCAGAAACAGTCCGAACGACAGCTCGCTCAACGGTTTGTTGAAGATCGGCTCGCAGACGGAGCGGATCGCGCCCTCGAACTCGTCCACGCGCGTCTCGGCGGGAACCCAGCCGGACTCCACGTGCAGCTCGGCGACACGACGGTAGTCCTGATCAAAAAAGGCGACGAAATTCTCGGCGAGATAACGCTGATCATCCGGGGTCAGCGAACCGACGATGCCGAAGTCCAGCGCCAGCCAGCGAGGATTGTCCGGATCGCTGGTATCCACGAAGACGTTGCCGGGATGCATGTCGGCGTGGAAGAAATTGAAGAAGAAGACTTCACGGAAGAAGATCTCCACCCCGCGCTCGGCCAGCAGCTGAATGTTCACGTTGCGTTGCCGCAGCGTGGCGATCTCGTCCACCGGCACCCCGTGGAGCCGCTCCATCACCATCACGTTGGGCCGGCACAGCTCCCACACCACCAGCGGGTGATAGATCAGCTCGCTGCCCAGCCAGTTGCGCCGCAGCTGACTGGCGTTGGCCGCCTCGCGCAACAGGTCCAGCTCGTCGAAGATGACCTTCTCGTACTCGGTGACGACTTCCTTCGGACGCAGACGCGGCGCCAGCGGCGAAAACCATTCAGCCAGCTGCGCCAGCGCGTGCAGCAAATCCACGTCGCGCCGAATCTGCTTGTCGATACCGGGGCGGACCACCTTGACCACGACGTCGAAGCCGGGCTCGTCGCCCTCGCCCTTGAGCCGCGCCGCGTGCACCTGCGCGATCGACGCCGAAGCCAGCGGCTTGTCGTCAAAGATCGCGAACACCTGGCCCACCGACTTGCCCAGCGCCTGCTCGACCAGCGCACGGGCCTCGGCGCCAGGAAATGCCGGCACCTGATCCTGAAGCTTCGCGAGTTCACCGGCCAGCTCCGGCGGCAGGATATCCGGCCGTGTCGACAGCGCCTGACCGAATTTCACGAACACCGGCCCCAGCTCTTCCAGCGCCTTGCGCAAGCGGACGCCGATGGGTTCGGGGAACGAACGCCGAACCGGTTTGCCGAGGGCTTCCGCCAGTCCATAGCGGCGATATACACGCCGAATCTGCCAGAGACGGCGCAACTGTCGAGGTGAGAGCATGCGCGCATTCTCGCCGCGCCGCGCGCGCCGGGCAAACATCGGACGACGAGGCCCGGCGTTGACCCGCCGTGGGCATGTCGTACCATGCGGACGCAACGGGGAGACACAAATGAAAACAATCACCTTGCTGGCCTGCCTGATGGCCGTCGGCATCATTCCGGTCCACGCCGCCGAGACCACGTATCCGGTCAAGGACGATCCGTTCACGCGCACGCTGCGCAGCCCCACACCGGACGACCTGGCCTCCAAGGGCTTTCCGATGGGGGTTTACCGCGGCTCGCCGAAGGTCCAGGCCGACGCCCAGTGGTACGAGGACAACTTCTACAACACCCTCGCGGCCAAGAAGATCTGGCACGAGGGCACCAGCCCGGCGACGCACGAGCGCAACGGCCCGATCACCTGGGACATCGCCCCGATCCCGCAGGCGCCGCCACCGACCTGCGACAACCCGCAGCCAACGAAGTACGACGCGGAAGGCTGTCGCATCGTCGGCGCGCTGTTCGAGGACGTGGAAGCCGAAGATCCCGACAAGGCTCGCCGACTGCGGGAGGCCGTGCGACGCGGTCGTGACGTCTGGTTCAAGGGCACCTTCGGCAACCAGGATCTCAACGACATCCACCTCGCCCGCACCATCGGCTACGAGAACATGCACTACGGCGAGTGGATGCACACCAGGCACCGACCTTACCGCTACACCAAATGGGGCCTGATCAACGATCCGGATTGCGAGCAGGGTGACGCCTCGACGTACTGGCTGGACCGCTGCGACGACCCGAAATCCTCCGGGGTGATCGGCTACCGCAAGTATTTCCGCGACCCGACCGTCGACGAGGCGGGAAATGTGGTCTACGACCCGCGCACCGCACCCTATGAAGACGGCGAGATCGAGTCGCAGAAGCGCTTCATGATCGGCCACCCCTGCGTGCAATGCCACGCCGCGTTCGACCCCACCAATCCGCCGGCGAATCCCAATGAGCCGGAGTGGGAAAACATCATGGGGCTGATCGGCAACCAGTACGTGAACCAGCCGCTGGCGGCGTTCCTGTCCGCCGTGCCGCGGGACAACTTCGCGGTTCAGGCCGTGGGCGCAGCCCGCGTCGGCACCGTCGACACCTCGCTCAACCCCAATGATTTCCAGCACAACCCCGGCACCCAGAACAACATCACCGACTTCATCAACAAGCGCATCTTCCAGCACGAGATGAAGCACCCGCTCACCGGTGAAATCAGCACCGCGCCGACCCAGCATGTGCTCAAGGGCGCCGAGGATTCCGTGGGCGACCGGCTGGCGCTGCTGCGCGTCTACATCAACATCGGCATGTGCACCGAGGAATGCTGGGTGCCAAACTTCCCGGTGCCGGGCGATTTCTTCGGTGACGGCTCGACCCAGAAACCCATGTCGATCCAGCAGTGCGCGATCGACTGCGACGCCTGGAATTACGCCGACGCCAAGATGGAGGATCTCGCCGCCTACCTGCTGACCGGTGGACCGACCTACCTGCTCCACGCTACCGATGTGGACGGCACGCCGGGTGACACGTTCATCGACCTCGAACAGGTGCCGGCCGGCCGCAAGGTCTACGCCCGCAACTGCGCGCAATGCCACTCCACCAAGGTGCCACCCGACGCCATCGTCGGCGACCCCGACGCGCTGGAGCGCTTCTACGAGGGTCACGTGTTCGGCTCCGAGGATTTCTGGCGGCACGAGTTCACCGACGCCCAGCTCGAATCCGAAACCTTCCGCGAGCAATACCTGGTGCGGACCGGGGACGACGAATGGCAGCCGAAGCAATTCGCCGAGAACGGCGTGTTCGGCCAGGACTGGCTGGGCAACGACGAGCCCACGGCCTACAACGTGGTCGGCGTGAACAGCTGCCGCGCTCGCCATGACAACCATTCCACCGGCCACATCTGGGAGGAATTCGCCTCCGAGACCTACCGCGACCGGCCGTCACCGGGCTCCGAGCCGAAGAAGATCAACCGCATGGTGCCGCTGATCGGCGGCAACGAAGTGGGCACCAAGACCATTGGCGGCCCCGCCGAGCAAGGGGAGACCTTTGCCGACGACGGCGCGGGCTACTACCGCAACATTTCGCTGATCAATGTCTGGGCAATCGCGCCGTTCCTGCACAACAACGCGCTGGGCGAGCTGACCTATCTGGACGACGGCGGCATCGACTACACGGTGGCGGGCCGAATCGCGCAGTACGAAATCGCGATGAAGCGGCTGCTGATGTCGGATGACCCCAACGACGAGCCGCACCGGCCACAAAAGGTCTCGGTGACCACGACCGACATCAAGGTCGCGCCACGCGAGGATGGGCAAGGCCTGATCCAGCTGCCAGTGAAGACGGGGACGCCGGTGGCGTACTTCGCCAGTTCCGATCCCCACAAGCCCGTGTTCCAGAAATGCGATGACCTGATCGAGAACAAGGGGCACCAGTTCGGCGTGGACCTGCCCGCCGAAGACAAGGCGGCGCTGACCGAATTCCTGAAGCTGATGTAGCCGTTGCGCATGTTCGGCCCTGGACAGCGGCGGCATCACGCGACCCGACGTCGCAGACTGCCGCCCATGAAGACCGTCGTCGCCGCCGCGTTCATCGCACTGCTCGCCACCGGATGTGGCGGCGGTGATGACAGTGTCGGCGTTCACGATCTGGCCGAACGGCTGCCGCCGCTTTACGACCCGGCCAGCCTGTCCGCACGGGTGATCCCGAATTCGGACCTGCCGCCCGAGGGCACCCGATCACTGTTCGACCAGCTCGTCGCGCAGAACGGCGCGCTGCCCTACCCGTTCGAATCCGTCGTCGACTGGCTCGCCACACTGGATGCCCAGGGCCGGCGCCCGACCACGGTACTCATCCCGCACGGCCGCTCGCTGCAGAAGGGACGCTCCTCCTTCGCCGATCCGCGCGTCGTGCTGTCGGCAGACATCACGCCGCCGCCCGGCTCCGCCCTGGCTCCGCCACTGCGGGGGCGGTTGTTCCTCGGCTTTGTCGACGCCGCCGACGAGATCGAGGTGCTGTCCTACAACGAGGCCGCCGGTCGCTACGAATTCCAGCTCGTCCAGGACTACTGCGAAGGCTGCACGCCGCGCATCGTCTATGCCCGGCGCGGGGTCTGCCTGACCTGCCACCAGAATGCCGCGGCGATCTTTCCGGTCCGCCCCTGGGAAGAAACCAACGCCGCCCCGGTGATCGCGGAACGCATCGTCGCGGCGCATCCCGAGGCCGCCAACCTGCACGGCGCGCCGACCAGCGTGCGGCTGGCCGCACCCGAAGCCATCGACAACGCGACGGACATCGCCAACATGATCCCTCTGGCCCAACGCATCTGGCTGGATGGCTGCGGCGAAGGCGGCCCCGGCGATCAATGCCGCCGCGAGCTGCTGACCGAGGCGCTGCGCTACGCACTGGCACCCGGCAGCTACGACCCGGCGTCGGAGTCAGCCACCGCACTGGCAACCCGTCTGGCCACCAACTGGCCCGAGCGCGGTTTCGAGGTACCGGACAACGACCTGAACAACCGCAACCCGCTGGAGGATGACCTGTACCAGGGCGGTTGGCTGGCCGGCCTCAAGCGCGCCGTGTTCGGCCGCGATGCTGGCGGTGACGACCAGCGCGGGGAGGACAAGCTGGAGGCCTTCGACGCGCTGCCGCCGCTGCCGGCCGAGTTCGATCCACTGACCCGGCGCCCCCCGGCACGCTGGGCGCAGCCGCGGGACCTGGATGCGGTATACGCGCTGGCGCAGGCCTTCACTCCAACGGACATCGACCGCCTGCGACGTACCGGAGGGGTCAACGCTATCCTCGCCGCGCTGAACGACTCATCGCTGAACGAGCACGTTGGGGCGGTTCCGTTCCGTCGCACCGAGATCATGCTGGCGTTGCTGGCCCGGCTGGGTGCGGATGCCCGAGCGACGCGCTGGGGCCTGCCGCTCACCGAACTGTCACCGCCCATACGCGAGGGCGAACCCCCGCTGCAACTGGCCGCCGACTCGCCGCTCAAACCCTTCGAGACCTACTGTTTCGGCTGTCATCGTGACAATCCCAACGCCCGCCTGAACTTCATGGCCGGCGGCACCGAGGCCGACGTGCTGGATCACATCCAGGCCACCGACAAGATTCGTGACGCGCTGGACTACGAGCGCTATCGCGGCACGCGCAAGGCCGGCCAGTTGATGCCGCCGGAAGGCTCCTGGCAACGTGAACATCTGGAACAGGCGCTGGCCAACGGCGACGACCCGCTGACACCGATGCGCGAGCAAATCCCCGCGCTGTTCGATTTCTGAGGACGACCGATGCGCCCCACCCCGTTTCGCAGGCTCGCACTACCCACGCTGATCGCCGCGGGCTGGCTGCTCGGCACGCCGGCGCAGGCGGAGCCCGCCTTCGCGCGGCTGTACAAGAACCAGTTCGGTTACATGCCCTCCTGCAACGCCTGCCACAAGGACGGCGGCGGCACGCCGGTCAACCAGTATGGTCAGCAGTTCAAGGATGCCGGCCTGAATGCCGGAGCCTTCGCGAAGATCGCGGCGCTGGACGCGGACGGCGACGGCGTCCGAAATGGCGCCGAGTCGGAGGCGCGATCCAGTCCTGGTTCGGACAGTTCGACCCCCGACGCGCCCGGCGACTGGCTGGACACCAGCAACCTGATCCCGAAAGCGGTCCGCGCGTTGTTCCCCGACGTGACGACCTACAAGCTCGTCGACGCGATCTTCACGGACCGGGAAATCGCCCGCGCCGCAGCCCGCGGCGTAACCCTCGCCGCCGAGGACGAGAACACCATCTACGTGCCCGTCCGGGAACGCCGCCCGATCGGCACGGCCATCATCGTGCCCGGGCAACACGAAGGACAGCAGTTCTTCGTGCTGCTCGCCACCGATCGGCAGCTGCGAATCACGCATGCAAGCGCAATCGACGCCGGCAGCCTGGAGGCGGCGCGGCGCGAGGCTCTGTACGACGGCTTCATCGGCCAGTCGGTCGAAACGCTGGAACCGCCGGACGCGGACGACGCCGTTCCCGCCGCGGTGAACCGCACGGTGCAAAAGGCCGCGACGATGTTGCTGGTGCGACTGAAATCCGGCTGATGCCGTCAGCCGCCTGACGCTGGCGAACGCACGGCCGCAGCGGGCTGCCGGGACCCAAACTTGCCTCTCCAGGGCAATGGCCGGCTCAGCCGGCAGGCTCCCGTTATCGTCCGGACCAGCGACCAGCAGTGAAACTCGAACGCAAGGCCAAGCGGATCATCGCCATCGGCGGCGGCAAGGGCGGCGTCGGCAAGAGCATCGTGTCGACCGCGCTGGCCTGTCACTGGGCGCGCCAGCAGCGGCGCGTCGTGCTGATCGATCTGGACCTCGGCGCCGCCAACCTGCACAGCTACCTGGGCATCCGCCGGCAGACACCGACACTGGCGGATTTCCTGCGTCGGAAAACCGACAGCCTGGAGCCGCTGCTCATCCCCACCGGCCTGCCCCATCTGCGACTTTGCAGTGGCGCGGAGTCATTCCCGGGCATGGCCAATCCGCCGCACTGGCTCAAGCAGAAACTGCTCCGTCACATTCGCGCGCTGGACGCCGATGTGGTCATGCTCGACCTCGGCGCCGGCGTCGCCTTCAACACGCTGGATTTCTTCGACGCGGCGGACGACGGCGTGATCGTCACCGAGCCCGAGCCAGCCGCGGTGATGAACGCCTATGGCTTCATCAAGAGCGCGTTGCTGCGCACGCTGCAATCGGTGTTCCGACACCACGAAACGCTGGGCGAGGCGCTGGAAGCCGATCTGGCGCTGCCGGAGGATCGACGCGCCTTCAGCCTGGACTGGCTGCGGCAGCAGGCCCGGGCGCAGGCGCCCGACGCAGTCGCGCTGATCGACGAGGTGCAGCAGGCGTTTCGTCCCGCGCTGCTGGTCAACCGGCATTCGGCCCAGGCCAGTCCGGTGCTGATCGACAATCTGCGGATGCTGTGCCGGCAAAAGCTGGGCGTGGAACTGGACTGGCTGGGCCACCTGCCGGACATGCCGGACCTGCGGCGATCGCTGCTGAACGTGCCGGGCTTTCTGGACTCACCATCGGGTTCGCCCCTGCGCAAAGCCGTGGCCGCAGCCGCCCAGCCGCTGGAAACCCATTTCCCTCCGGAAGCACCGCCGCGTGACTACTCCGATGATGACGTCCAGGCACTGCTGAACATGGTCGACTGGCTGGACGATCACGCACTGGGCGGCAGGCCCCGAGATGCCTGGAAGCTGCGTGTGTACTTCCGCCCGGAAGAGGTGGACGCCCATCTGCGCAGGCATGGCAGCGGCCTCGCCGCCTGAGACCAAACTGGCGGCCGCGCCGACTACGCCTCGGAATCGTCGAGCAGCTGCGCGAGAGGCTGCGGGCGTGCGTAACCAAACCCCTGCCCCCAGCCACAGCCCAGCTTGTAGAGCTGGCGACCTTCGGCATCGGCCTCGATGCCCTCGGCGACCACACGCAGCCCCAGTTCGTCAGCCATCGCCGAAATCCCTCGGACGATGCGGGCGCCGCTGGGGCCTTTGCGAACCTCGCGGGCGAAGCTCAGATCGAGCTTGAGCACATCCGCCGAGAACGTGTGCAGGTAGGCCAGCGAGGAGTAGCCGGTACCAAAATCGTCAATGGCGATGGAGATTCCGAGCTTCTGCAATTCGGCGAGCAATTCCGCCGCGTGGTCCGGGTCGGACATCACCACGCCTTCGGTGAGCTCGATCTGCAACCGCTCCGGCGGCAGCCCGGTGGACTGGAGCGTCGACTCGATCAGGTCGTAGGCCGTCGGTTGCGCGAACTGACGCCCGGACAGGTTCACGCTGACGTACTGGCCGGCCAGCCGCCGCCCCTGCGCCATGAAGTCCATACAGGCGCGGCGGATCACCCAGGCATCCAGTTCCAGAATCAGCGATGTCTGCTCGGCCAGCGGAATGAACTCGGCCGGCGAGATCACGCCGCCGTCGGCCACTGGCCAGCGCACCAGTGCCTCGTAGCCCACCGGCTTGCCCAGCGGCAGCTTTACGATCGGCTGGTAGTGCAGTTCCAGCGCATCCGCCGCGATGGCATCGCGCAGCCGCGCCTCCATGCGACTTTGCTGCAACACCCCGTGGCGCAGCGCCTCGTTGACCGGCGCATTCGGCAGGGCTTCGGCTTCAGGCACACGCCGCGGTGCAGGCTCCTCCTCGCCGCTACGCACGCGATGCATGGCCACGCGGAATCGGCCGAGCATGCTATGCAGCACGAGCTGAACCATCGGATCAACGGATTCCAGGCGATCGCTCAGGCCTTCGCGGCTGATCACGGTGAGCTTGGTGGTGCCGATGGCGCGGACGCTGGCGGAACGCGGCCGGGTATCAATCAACGCCATCTCGCCGACGATCTCGCCCGGCCCCAGCGTCGCGAACACCGTGCGCTGGTCACCGGAACCGGTGAAGACCTCGACGGCACCATCGTCCAGCAGATAGGCCACGTCGCCGGCATCACCCTCGGCGAAGACCAGTTCCCCGTCTTCGTATGTGCGTCGCTGACCCGCGTCGAGCATCGAATTTACCCCCCGGCGAACATTACGGCGCGGGCATTCCGGGCACAAGCGATTAGACTGACAAAAAACAAGGGGGAGACCACGTGAAAGCCATCTGGATGCTGGCCGTTCTGGCCATCGCCATCTTCGGGCCGGAATGGGCCCACGCCCAGGACGACCTGTCCGTGCTCGACGCGCTGGACATGGACGACCTGGTCGAAGTGGAGCCACCGCCACCAGCCTGGCAGTCCATCGGCAGCCCAATCGCGCTGGGCGCCTTCTTCTTCTTCGTGCTGTGGCTGGGCCGGCTGGCCGTGCCGTTCCGGGTCAGCAAGGAATCACTGACGCTGTTCTATTTCCCCACCGGCGTAAAGCGCGGGCTGGCCCTGGCGATCACCCTCTACGGCATCGCGTTCGCCTTCGGCGCGGCGGAAATCGCCTACCAGCTTCATCTGCACGGCAGCGCCGAGGCGTACTTCGCCAACATGTCGCAGGGCAAGCTCATCGCCTTCACCCACGCCCATTTGTTCGGGTTCACGACCAGCTTTCTGGTCATCGGCATCCCGTTCTCGATGCAGTTCAACCACCTCTGGATCTACCAGTGGGTGTTCCCCATCGGCCTGGCCGCCGCGCTCACCGACGTGATGTCGTGGTGGGGCATCAAGTACGTGAGTCCGAATTTCGAGGTCATCTCCATCGTCTGCGGAATCCTGTTCTCGCTCAGCTACCTGTACATGCTGATCGGCCTGCTGCGCGTGCTGCTGTTCCCACAGGTGATCTGGGCGACGGACAAGGATCGGGAAGAGCGGCTCAGCAAGAAGGAGCTGGATCCGACGAGTCATACCGGCTATTGAGTCGGGCGCTACCGTCGAGCAAGCACCTCAACATGATCGAAGCCATCTTCATCGCCGCACGCAGCGGGGAGCCGCAGGTGTCGGTTGACCGGGTTTCCGTCATCCCTGGAAAGGGCATCGTCGGCGATCGCAATTTCGACCGGTCGGACTGGCCCGGCCAGAACATCACGTTCATCGAAGCCGAGGCAGTGGAAGACTTCAACAGGACATTCAATCTCACGATTTCCCCCGGAGACACACGCCGCAACGTGGTCACACGGGGTGTTCGTCTGAACGATCTGGTCGGACGGTTGTTCGAGGTTGGCGGGGCGCGGTTCTACGGCGTCGAACTCTGCGAACCGTGCGCGACGCTGGGCGACGAACTGGCCACCGACACGCTGCCTGCCTCCCGGGTCGTGAAAGCCTGGGTGCACAAGGGCGGCCTTCGGGCGAATGTGATCTCGGACGGCGAATTGCGTTGCGGAATGCGATTCAGCGTCCAGGCCATGCCTGACTGAATCTCGTCACCTCGAATGCCCCGTGCTATCGCAGCAGCCAGCCCGCATCCGCCGCCGCCTCAAGCCTCGCCTTCAACCTGTTCCAGACATCCGGCAACGGCCCGGCGACACCGCCGTTGCGATCCAGCACCTGCGTCAGACGGATGCCGTGCCGGCGCCAACCCTGTCCTTCGGTGGCGAGATTCAGCAGAACGGGATTGACCCGATCCACGGCCTTGGCGAATTGCGCGTCCGGGGTCTCGCCGGCCTCGAATTCATCCCACAGCGCCCGGTCGGCGCTGCCCTGCTCGAACGGCAGCATGCCGAACAGGCGATCGGCGGCCTGTTGTTCACGTTCGGCCTGATCGGCCGCGGCTTCGGCGTCGTAGAGAAAGGTGTCACCGGCATCGATTTCGACGATGTCGTGCAGCAGCAACATGCGGATGACGCGGTCGACGTTGACCGGGTAGACGGCGAACGGCGCCAGCACCATGGCCGACAGCGCGGCATGCCAGGAGTGTTCTGCGGAATTTTCCTGCCGGGAGCCGTCGGTGATCCACGATTGCCGTTGGATCGTCTTGAGCTTGTCGACCTCGATCAGGTAGTCGAGCGTCTGTTCCAGCGACCGGCTCACGCCTCGGCGGTTTTGCGTTCCAGGCGCCGGATGCGGGCTTCGAGCCGGTCCGTTCCGGTCCGCAGGTCGTCGACGGCATCCATCCAGTCGTTGACGTCGTCGCCGTGGACGAGATCACCGGTTTCCTCGCGCAGGAACTCGATGGTGTCATCGCCCAGGGTCTTCATCGCCTCACGACCCCAGCCGAAAAAGCGCCGCGCGGTCTGACCGATGCGGTGGGCGGCGATCGGCCCGAACATCCGCTCCAGCGGCGCCTCAAGGTCGATATCCAGCGCCTCGAACACCTCGGCGAAGCGCTGCGCCAGCACGGCGTCGCCCTCGATACGCACGCCGCCGGACAGCAATTCGGCCTGCTTGTCGGCGCCCGACGCGGCCAGGCGCGCGAAGTCACCGAGGCGTCCGCTGAGCCGCACGTCGGGTTCGTCCGGCCAGAACACGGAGAGCTGCAAACGATCGACCACGGGCACGGCGAACACGGTCTGGTCCCAGCCGGAAATGGTCACGGCGATGACGCGGCCGTCCAGCTTGCGCAGGCGATCGGCGACCTCCGGGTCCAGCGCCAGCGCGCGGTTGAGCCCGGCCTCGACCACGGCGACGCCGTTGGCGATCAGGCTCATGCGCCAAAGCCCCGGTGCACGGCGCAGATGCCGCCGGCGAGGTTGAAGTACTGGCAGCGCAGGAAGCCGGCCGTTTCCATCATGCCCTTCAGCGTGTCCTGATCCGGATGCATGCGGATGGACTCGGCGAGGTAGCGGTAGCTGGCCTCGTCCTTGGCGACGTAGCGGCCCAGCGCCGGGAGCACCTTGAAGGAATATTCGTCGTAGAGCTTGCCGAAGCCGGTCGAGGTCGGCTTGGAGAATTCCAGCACCAGCGCGCGGCCGCCCGGCTTGGTCACGCGCTGTATTTCCTCCAGCGCCGCATCCTTGTCGGTGACGTTGCGCAGGCCGAAAGCCATGGTGACGCAGTCGAAGTGATCGGTCGGGAACGGCAGTTCCTCGGCGTTGGCGATCACGTAGTCCATGCCCTGAACGATGCCGCGGTCGATCATGCGATCCCGACCCACGCTGAGCATGGACGGGTTGATGTCGGAGGCGATGACCTGCCCCTCCGGCCCGGCCTGACGGGCGAACTTGCCAGCCAGATCGCAGGTGCCCGAGGCCAGGTCCAGCACCCGCTCACCGGGCCGGACAGCGGCCAGATCGATGGTGAAGCGCTTCCAGACGCGATGAATGCCCATCGACATCAGGTCGTTCATCAAGTCATAGCGCGACGCCACCGAGGCGAACACTTCACCGACGCGGCGGGTCTTGTCGGTGGCGTTGACGGTCTCGTAACCGAAATGCGTGGTCTTGCTCATCAGGCCTTGCCCGCGTTGGGGTTGTATTGCTTGACGACGGAATCGAGCGTGCGCACACCGGGGTCGCGACCCACGCCGGCGGCGTCGAGCCGGGCCAGGTAGTTCTGCCACAGCGCGTCCTGGTTCATGCAGAACTCGTGCAGCAACTGCCACCCGTAGAGGCCGCTGTCATGCCCGTCGTCGAACACGGGACGGATCGCGTAACTGCCCACCGCCTCGATGTGTTCGATGCCGACACTGCGCTTGCCCCAGACCAGCTTCTCCTGCCCGGGGCCGTGACCCTTGACCTCGGCCGATGGCGAATAGACGCGCATCAGCTCGGCGGGAATCGAGTAGGTGGACCCGTCGTCATAGGTCACGTCCAGCACGCGCGATGCGCGGTGCAGAGTCAGCTTGGTGGGAACCGGAATCATCAGGTCAGCAGTCAACAATCATGAGGCGCGCACGATAGCACCGCGGGCCCGTCCTCACGAGGCGCGGCGACCATGAGCCGGCTCAATCGGCCGGATCGCGACCGGGTGCATGGCTGGGCGCATGCCCGGTCCAGCGCTTGTAGGCGCGGGTGAAACTGCTGGCGTCGGAAAATCCGACCAGGTAGGCCACCTCGGTGATCGAGCAACGCCCGGCGGCGAGATGGCGATCCGCCAGCTCGCGGCGTGTGGTTTCCACGAGTTGACGGAAGCTGGTGCCGCGGTCGGCCAGCTTGCGTTGCAGGCTGCGCTGGCTGACGTGGAGCGCATCGGCAACCGCCTGCTGGGAGCAGGCGTTGCCCGGAAGCAGCCGTGAGATCGCGTCACGCGCGGTGGACACGATGTCGTCACGCATCCGGTGCCGGAGCATATCGTCGAGCAACGCCTCGTTGACGGCGCGCAGCGCCGGGTTCGCCGTTTCCAGCCGGCGCTCGGCCAGTTCGCGGGTGTAGATGATGCGCGTGTGCCCGACACCAAAGCTGACCGGACAGCGGAACATCTGCTCGAACACCGCTGGCTGCGCCGGCACCGGACGCGCGAACTCGGCACGCTCCGGCCCACAGTCCTTCCCGACCAGCGCCCGCGCGGTACGAACCATGATCGCCGCGAAGGCATCCACGGCCTGCCAGGCTGGCGGCGGCTCCACCGGCACGTGTCCAAGCCGCAGCCAGCAATGCCCGTCATCCTCACCGTACTCGAGCCGCGCGGCATCGGTGACGACACGACCGTAACGCGACATGCGCTGCATGGCATCGCGCAGCGAGTCACTGACCAGCGTGGTGACGGTCAACGCATGAAAGGTCGTCTGGTTCACATGGCGAGCCACGCGCAGCCCAAAGGCCTCGTCGCCAGTCGCGGCGACCACGGCGGCCCATAACCGCGTGGTCTGGCTGAGCGGAATGCGAGCATCGGGGTCGGCCAGACAGTCCGGATCGATGCCGGCCGTGCGAAACAGCGGCACCCAGTCGATCCCGGCATCCTGAAGCGCGGCGCGGATCGCGCGCGCCCAGCTCGCCAGCGTGGTGATGTCGTCCGCGGAGGTCATCAACCGGCCAACCGGACCGGATTGGCGCAAGCGATCATGCGAATGGCGCGTTCGGCCCTGCCGAGGTGTTGCGAACACCGGACACTGGCGACAGTCACGGTAGGAGAACTCTTGTCATGGAAACCCGCAAT
This sequence comes from uncultured Salinisphaerales bacterium, assembly GCA_937896565.1. Classification (GTDB taxonomy): domain Bacteria; phylum Pseudomonadota; class Gammaproteobacteria; order Nevskiales; family OUC007; genus Abyssibacter. The sequence goes on along the minus strand of CALBOV010000112.1, from coordinate 23,238 downwards.
CTGTCGGATAGCGACAAACAGAAAATCCAGACCATTCGCGCCGGCATCAGCGCCGCGTCGGATGATTTGCGCCGGCGCCATCGCTGGCTGCGCCATCAGAACGCCATCGGCGCGCTGATCATGGCGGGTTCCATCGCCGGCGCCGTGGCCAGCGGCTGGGCATATGTGGCGGGTGTCATCCCCTGGTATGTCTGCATTCCCCTCACCGCGGTGTTCCTGTCGTTCATCCACGAACTGGAACACGACCTGATCCACCAACTGTACTTCCGCAACAGTCCGCGCGCCTACAACCTCATGATGGCGCTGTGCTGGATCACCCGGCCGAGCACCATCAGCCCCTGGGTGCGCAAGCGCATGCACCTGCACCACCACAAGTACTCGGGCACCGAATCGGATATCGAGGAGCGCGGCATCACCAACGGCGAACGCTGGGGTCTGCGTCGCCTGATCATGACCGGCGACAACATGCTCGCGGTCTACCTGCGTCCCAAGACGATGTACCAGACGGCAAAGGCGTTCATCCGCGCCCAGAACCCGACGTCACAGGAGGAAGTGAAGCGGTTGGCGAGAGAACAACGCCGCGGCTATTTCCCGCTGGGGCTCATGCACTACCTGTTGTGGCACAGCTTCGTGCTGTTTCACCTGGTCAATGGCGTGGCTCTGCTCATCGGCAACGGCATCCCGCTGTCCGCCGGCATGGAAGCGGCGATCGGCCTGCTGAACACCACGGCCGTCGTCTACCTCGGCCCGAACATGCTGCGCACGTTCTGCCTGCACTTCATCAGCTCGAACATGCACTACTACGGTGATGTCGAGGCCAAGAACATCATCCAGCAGACCCAGGTCCTGAATGTCTGGTGGATGGCACCGCTGCAGTTGTTCTGCTTCAACTTCGGCTCCACCCATGCGATCCACCACTTTGTCGTGAAGGAACCGTTCTACATCCGCCAGGCCACCGCCAGGGCAGCTCATCGCGTCATGCGTGAGAACGGCGTGCGGTTCAACGACCTGGGGACGTTCCGGCGGGCGAATCGCTACGCGCCGGAACACGCCGAACAGCCATCAGTCGCCGTCCGGCCTTCGGAGTCGGTGGACGCCTGACCGGAAAGAAAACACCGCGGTGCGTCAGCGACGCACCGCGGCAAACCGGAGATTGATCTCTCTTCCAACCACGCACCAGCCATATCCACTGACGGGTTTCTCTGGACGTGGGCACTTCAAGGTTGTGTGAACGGTGGACTGCTACGGCGCCGTCTCAGGTTCGAGAAACGCGGTAAGAAACTCGGTGATCACGTGGCATTCGTCGCTCTCCACCAGAACACCTCCGACCGACCAGTCCACATAGCCGTCGTGACGAACATTCACGACAAAAACGCCCGGGGCTTCATAGGCCGTCGCGACGGGGTCGCCAACCGCCTCGAACGCATACTGGACGCCATCCTGGTCGATCACCTCCCCCTCCGCGGTTTCGGCAATGGATGCCCCGGATGAGGCATCCCGAATCTCGATGACGATGCCCGGTACGAGTTGCGTGGTACACACAATCTCGTCGCTATGAGGCGAATCCGAGCAGGCGGAAAGGAGCAGTGCGACTGATAGCGCAACGATTGATCCTAAGCGCATCTGAATCTCCTGTTGTTTGCGGTAACTACGGCCTGACGTCGAGCGCTCGTCCGTGGATTGCTCGACCCACTACAACAAATGACTATCCGGCACTCTCCTCGTCCAGGTACACCGTCGCATGCGTTCCGTCGGTCGCTGTACCGCCCGGGCAACTAGAGACATACGCCGTGAATTGGGCATCGATCTGTTGGGTTGTAGACAAATACCCGGGGGCCGAGGCTGAGAACTCCCACGGTTCGGAAACGATTCCGAACGAACACGGCAACACGCAACGCAGACCGTCGGTTTCGACCGTGACGTTGGAGTTGAAGTCAGATTGGTCAAAGACGTCTTGTGCTGACCCCTCGACATCCGCGTATGTGAAATCAGACAGCAAAACCTCACCAATCACCGCGTCCGTGGAGGACCCGCGAGCCTGGTCGAGAGAAATCACCGCGGCACCAATGCGAAGGGGCATCGTGCAAGCCTGCAAGTCATCAGCCGCACTATCCGAACCGCAAGCAGCAAGTACCAGCAATGCAGGGACGGTTGAGGCTAGATTGAACGATTTCACGTTTTCGGCTCCCGGCAGCTAGCTGCTGCCTACGTTGTGACTCGAACCGGCCATCTCCTCGTAGTACGCATAGCGATTGTCGTAGAAGAAAACGTCTGTCTGGAATCCGCCATCCGGCGCGCCGGAATAAGGGGCTGATAACTCCGTGGTCAGCTCGATGACGGACACGTCATCATCTGATCCGGAACAGGCGACCAGTCCCGATGCCAGAAGCATCCGCGCACCAGAGAACAACAGCGCCCCGCCGGCCTCTCGATATCCCGCATTTGAAGGCCCGAAGCGGTACGACATCACTCAAACGCCAGCGTCGCCAGCTCAGACCCGGTGGCCACATCAGTCACGATCAGGAACGCATTGGATAGTGTGTAAAGCGTCTGGCTGGTGGCATCCGTCGCGATGACCGACCGCAGCGGCTCGTTGTAATAAATCGGCGCGAAGCTGGTGCAGCCTCCCTCATCGCCTTCAGCCGTGGGCGGGCAGGCATCTCCGCCGCCGGTCTGCTTGTGGTCCACGCGCAGGTCTTCGGTGATCGTGCCGGCGGTGTCGATGTTCCAGGTGATGAAGCCGGAGAACGCCCGCGACTCCGATGGCGATCCGATATAGGCCGGAATGCTCAGCAGCCCGGTTGTGTCGGTAGACGGCGCGTAGGTGAACGCCAGCGGCTCGTGTTCGGCCAACGAATAGGCGTAGTCGTCCGGTTCAATGGCCGGCGTGGCCGCGGCGATCCGCGCCGGGTTCGTCAGGTCCGAGACATCGAAGAGCTGGAGCTGAAACGCGTTACCCGTCCCGACACCACCCTCTCCGCCTTCGCGGCCGATGGTGAGCAGCACGTCGTCGGACACCGGATGGATGTACGAGGAGAAACCGGGAATCTCCACCTCGCCCAGCAAGGTCGGGTCGGCCGGATCGGACAGGTCGAAGGTGAACAGCGGATCGATCTGCCGGAAGGTAACGACGTAGCCGACATCGCCAACGAACCGCGCGGAGAACACGCGCTCGTCGTTACCGAATCCGGTCACGTTGCCGACCTGGGTCAGAGCGTCGTCATCCAGACGCAGCACGGTGACGTCATTGGTCGGCACGCTGGCTTCGGCGGGACACGCTTCATTGGGATTGACGCTACCGCAGCTGTCGGCCCGCGATGTGGCCAGCCGCAGATGACCGTCGAACTCGCTCATCGAGTAGCGGTTGAGCAGCCAGCCGTCGACGGCGCCAGCGCCCCGGGGCACGGCCGCGCCGCTGTCACTGATCTCGAAACGCTGGACCGCGGTCTGGTCGACCTGGAACGGCGCGAAGAACCAGCCGTTGCTGGTCTGCGCCAGATACAGGTTGTCCGCCGAGGCGTAGACCATCCAGGCGTTATTGACGGTGCCGATGGCCGCGTTGTTGCCGCCGTCGGTGTCGACGCTACTGATGGTCAGCGTGGCCATCGCGGTGGCGACGTCCGGCCGGTACAGGTCGTCACAGGCCATCGGGGTGAAGGCGGCACCAACCCCGCTGGCGACATTGGGGACGAGATCCGCCAGCGGCGCCGCATCGGCCTCGGACTGGGCCAGTGCAACCAGCTCCTCGCGCAGTTCGTCCGCACGCTCGGAATCACCCTCCGACTCCGCCTCGAACCAGGCGCTGACGCGGCTGGTGAACGCATCATCGGAGTACAGGCCATCGAGCCCCGTGAAGTAGTGACCGGCGACCAGATGGATGCGTGAGTCGATCCGTCGCGAGCTGATGTAGTAGCCGTCGACACGGTACTGGCCGATCCGCACCGGGGCGGCGGCATCCGAGACGTCATAGAAATCCAGCCGGGTGCCGATGTTGTCGGCGACCACGGTGGTGAGCCGTTGTGTCGTGGTGTCCAGATACTGTCCGTGCAGATAGACGGAATCGCCCAGATCGATCCGGCCGACCTCGTGACTGAGCGCCGCCGGCATGGCGTCAATCACGCGGACACTGGCCGTTTGGCGATGCATCGCGAAGATCAGGCCGCGCGCGCTGTCCGTCTCGATCAGGTCGGCCTCGTCCACGCCGACCTCCTGGGTGTTGGTTTCGGTGAAATCCGGGGCCGCCGCCTCTCCACCCGCATCGGCGGCAACCGGTACGGCGCCATCTTCGGCGTAGAAGTAGATCGGACTGATCGCGCGCTCGACGAAACTTTCCGCCGCGAACGTCCGCCAGTCGGCGCAGCTGGCGACTTCCTTCAGGCGCAGTTGGGCCGCGGGTGTTCGCTTCGCCGTCAGCGTGAGGCGTTCGCCACCATCGAAACCATCACCCGATCCACCACAGGCCACGAGCACCGTGGTGCTCACCGCCAATGTCAGTGCCGTGCAAATCCGTCCGTTCATCGTGCGTCTCCCGCGGGGCTGTCGCCCCAATTCGCAATCACCAGGGTGGATTGAGTGTCGTCTTCGCGGCGTCCGATGCCGCTGACCCGCCCACGACTGCCGTCCGGGTCGTAGACGGCGTTGATCACCAGGTCGCGCTGCTCGTAGCTGGCCGCGTCAACCGAGTCGTACTGGAAACTGCCATTCAGCGCTTCGGCATCCAGGCGTTGGGTGAAGCTGGTCTCGTTCGGCTGGAATGCGACCAGCTTCACGTCGAAACCTTCATCAAGGCGGCCATCGTCGGTGGTGAACTGCACCGACACTGGAATCAGCACATAGTCGGGACAACCGGCGTCGGGATTGTCATCGGCCGGTTCCACGTCCACGAGTTCGACCTCCTCGCCCGTATCGGTCACGGTGAGCGTCAACCCCGTTTCATCCGACTCGGTGAACTCGAGCATGCTGCGATCGGTTCCGACCGCGAGATTCAGCGCCTGACGCGGGGTGAAGCCCATCGGCGTCAAGGTGTCGCGGTCGATCGCTTCGCGGCTGATCTCCGCGCACCCGGCCAGCCCCGCGCTGTCACCCGATGTCGGGCTTGTCGGGTCACCACCAATCGGCGACTCGCTGCCCGACTGTCCACCAGCGCAGCCCGACAGCAGCAGCGCCACCAACACTGGCGGCAGCAGCGCGAGAATCGGGCGTCGACACATGCGGGTGTCCTCGGGACGGTGAGTGACATCATTATTCGCCGATCGCGAGGCTGGTTCTACAGCTTTTGTGCACATATCATCTGGCGTTAACGCGATTTCATGTGCATTCTCGCCATATGCCCGAGGCCCTTGACGCACAGGCTGTCAGCCGAGAACTGCTGCGATGCTGGCGCGGCCGGCGATCGCAACCTGCGCAGTCCCGGCGCCTGGGCTACACCAGCAACGTCGCCTACGCCTGGGAGTCGGGCCGACGGTCTCCCACCGCGGTGGAAGCATTACGATGCGCCGCACTCGGCGGCCGGCCGGCGGAGTCGATCTGGGTGGCGTTTCACGGCAATCGGCCGGCATGGCTGGACCATGTCGCTCCGGATTCACCGGAAGGTATCGTCGCCGCACTGAGCGATCTGCGTGGACGCACCCCGATTGACGAGATCGCGGACCGCGCCGGTCTCAGCCGGTTCGCCGTATCCAGAGCGCTGTCCGGCCAGACCATGCCGCGCCTGCCAACGTTCCTCGCGTTGATTGAAGCGCTGAGCCTGCGCCTGCTGGACTGGCTGGCCGCCGCGGCGCCCATCGCCCGCCTGCCCAGCGTGGCGCCCGCATGGGCCCAGCTCGAAGCGCAGCGCCGCGCCGCCTACGCGCTGCCGTGGACACAAGCCGTGCTGCGGGCGCTGGAACTCAGTGAATACGAGCACCTGCCCGAACATCGGACCGGCTGGATCGCGCGTCGGATTGGGGTTCCCGACGCCGTGGAGCAGGACTGCCTGGATGCGCTGAGCGCAGGCGGGCAAATCACCTGGGACGGCCGGCACTGGCGCGTATCGGGCAGCGAAGCCCTGGATACGCGGCGGGATCGCACGCTGGGCATTCGCAACAAGCGCTTCTGGGCGCAAACCGGGCTGGAGCAGCTCGGCGCCCAATCCGACGGACTGTTCTCTTACAACGTGTTTTCGGTGTCGGAGCGCGACCTCGAACGGCTGCGCCGCCTGCATCTGGCCTATTTCCGGCAGCTGCGCTCGGTGGTCGCCGAATCCACGCCATCGGAGCGCGTGGTGGTCGCCAACGTCCAGTTGTTCGCGCTGGACCGTGGCGCGCTGGGCCGTCCGGCCGAGACGCCGGACGAGACCGAGGATGCAGTTGCGGTCACGCCGGCAACACGGGACGCTACCAACTCATGACTAACCGCTGGAGAAGGGCGCCGTGACCGAGACCTGGTTAGAACACCCGTTCTGGCTCGGCGTGCTGGGCAGCACCGTGGCCGGCGCCTGCACGGCGATCGGCGCCGCGGCCGTATTCGGCATCCAGCAACTGTCCCCCAAGCTGGAGGACATCATGCTCAGCGCGGCCGCCGGCATCATGCTCGCGGCGTCGTTCTTCTCGCTAATCCTGCCGGGTCTGGACATGGCCACCGAGGTGACCGGCAGCAGCACCATGGCGTCCCTGGTGGTGATCGCCGGCGTGCTGATCGGCGCAATCGGCCTGTGGATGCTGCACGAGCATGTGCCGCACGAACACTTCATCGGCGGGCACGAAGGACCGGACAGCCACGAGATCAAGCGCATCTGGCTGTTCGTGATCGCGATTACCCTGCACAACCTGCCGGAGGGCATGGCGGTCGGCGTCGGTTTCGCCACCGGGGATGTCGGCAACGGCATGGGGCTGGCGATCGGCATCGGGTTGCAGAACATCCCCGAGGGGTTGGCGGTTTCGGTCTCGCTGCTGGCGATCGGGTATTCCCGGCTGTCGGCCTGCGGCTGGGGCGCGCTGACAGGGCTGGCGGAACCACTTGGCGGCGTAATCGGCGCCGCCGCCGGCGGTCTGGCCACGCTGGCGCTGCCATCCGTGCTCGGCGCTGCCGCCGGGGCGATGCTCTACATCATCAGCGACGAAATCATCCCGGAAACGCATCGACGCGGGTTCGAGACACCCGCAACATTCGCGTTGATGACCGGGATGGTCGTGATGATGTTTCTGGACACCACGCTGGGATAAGCGCGGCGACCTGAATCGGGTCAACAGGCCCTTCTAGTCGGGCCGCCCGTGCTCCTTGAGCTTGCGGGTCAGCGTGTTACGCCCCCAACCGAGCAGACGCGCCGCTTCCTGCTTGTGCCCGTGACTGTGTTCGAGCGCCACGTCCATCAGCGTCTGTTCCAGTTTCAGCAGCGCGTCCTGCGCCACGCCCACCGACCCGTCGGCCAGCGACTGCCGGGCCCAGGTCGCGAGCTGGGCATCCCAGGCTCCAACGGGTTCGCTGGATATCGCGGCGGTCGACACCGGCGCGACTTCCTCTCCGCCGGACGACCGGATCGACGTCGACGGCGTCGCGCCGAGAATCTCGGGTGGCAGATCATCGGCGTGGATGTCCTGCCCCGGCGCCATGACCGTCATCCAGCGGCAGACATTTTCCGCCTGGCGCACGTTGCCGGGCCAGTCGAACTCCTGAAGCCGTGTCATCGCATCCGGCAGGATGCGCTTCGGCTCCACATCCAACTCACGCGCCGCACGCGCCATGAAGTGCGTCATCAGCAGCAGGAGGTCGGTCTTGCGTTCGCGCAGGGGCGGGATGCGCACGCGAATCACGTTGAGGCGGTGGTACAGATCCTCACGGAACTTGCCGGCGTCGACCGCCGATTCCAGGTCCTGGTTGGTCGCCGCGATCACGCGCACATCGACCCGCACCGGAATGTGACCGCCCACGCGGTAGAACTCACCATCGGACAGCACACGCAGCAGGCGCGTCTGAAGATCCGCCGGCATGTCGCCGATTTCGTCCAGGAACAGGGTGCCGCCGTGGGCCTGCTCGAAGCGACCACGGCGCAGCGCGGTTGCACCGGTGAACGCCCCTTTTTCGTGACCGAAAAATTCGGATTCCATCAAATCTTTCGGGATTGCGGCCGTATTGACCGCAATGAACGGTTTTCCCGCCCGGGGGCTGTGTTCGTGCAGGGCGCGCGCGACCAGTTCCTTCCCGGTTCCGGACTCCCCGGTGATCATCACCGTGATCTGCGAACGAGTCAGCCGGCCGATGGCTCGAAAGACCTCCTGCATCGCAGGCGCCTCGCCGACGATGATGGCATCGCGCTGCTCGGCATCCAGCCCTTCCGCCTGCGACTCACCGGCGATCCGCGCCGCGCGCTGCACCAGCTCGACCGCGTCATCCACGTCGAACGGCTTGGGCAGATATTCAAAGGCTCCCTTGCGATAGGCCGCCACCGCGCTATCCAGGTCGGAGTGCGCGGTCATGATGATGATCGGCAGTTCCGGCGCGCTGGCCTTGACCCGCTCCAGCAGCTTCAGCCCGTCGATGCCGGGCATGCGGATGTCGGTCAGCAGAACGTCCGGAGAATCCGACTCCAGTTCGTCCAGCATCTCCACACCGCCGGGAAAGCTCTTGACGTCCACATCGTGTGCGCCGAGTGCGCGTTGCAGCACCCAGCGAATTGATTCGTCATCGTCGACAATCCATGCCTTCACGTTTCTCGGCCCTCCGACGATATCGGGAGAAATACGGAAAACACCGTACGCCCCCGCCGACTGCTGCATTCGATGAATCCCCCGTGGTTCTGGACCAGATACTGAGCAATTGACAGGCCAAGTCCGGTTCCGTCCGCGCGGGAGGTCACCAGGGGGTAGAAAATCTTGTCGATCATGTCCTGATCGATACCAGGCCCGTTGTCCTCGATATCGACCTGGGCCACAAGGCGATGCCGCGTCGCGCCGATCGTGAACTGCCGTCGCGCGCGGGAGCGGATGAAGATGGTGCCGCAGCGCACGGCGGTGGCGTCGAGCGCCTGCACAGCATTGCGGAGAATGTTCAGAAACACCTGAATCAGCTGCTCTCGGTCGCCATAGACGTTGGGCAGGCTGGGGTCGTAGTCACGGACGATGATGATGTCGTGCAGGCCATCGATCTCAACCAGTTGCCGGACATGTTCCAGCACTTCGTGAATGTTCAGTTCCGTGGGCTGGGGACGCCGCGATGGCCCCAGCATCTGATCGACGAGACGCTGCAGGCGATCCGCCTCCCGGATGATGATGCGCGTGAATTCGCTCAGTCCCTGATCGGGCAGTTCCCGCTCGAGCAACTGCGCGGCGCCGCGCAGGCCGCCCAGGGGATTCTTGATCTCGTGAGCCAATCCGCGAACGATCTCGCGATTCAGCTTTTGATGCGCCAGGGTCTGCTCGTCGCGCGAAATGCGCATATGGCGCTCCAAACGAAAGAATTCCAGCAGCAACAGGGCACGACGCTTCGAATCCGCCAGCGGCGAAAACGTGCAGTCAACGATGATGGCATCGGTATCGCTGCGCTTGAGCGCCAGCTCGCGTTCGATCATCGGAGCGCCCAGCTCGATGACCTCCTGGCAGCGCGCCTCCAGCGGCGCCAGATGCGGAATGCCGGCCGTCACGGGCTCGCCCAGCACATGGCGGGCACCGACACCGAACAGCATCTCCGCGGCGGCGTTGACAAAGACGACACGCAGATCCTCGTCCAGGCAGACCACCGCCGTGCTCAGACCATCGAGGATCGTGCCCAATTTTGGGGAAGTTGCACCAAGCGACAACATATGGGATTCAACGCAATGAACACGCCATGGTTGCGCACCATTATAGTGCGCCCCGCTGCCGTGGTGGACGCGAGCCTATCGGCTCACGGTCGGGGGTTTCATGAACACCGTGCGGGTGCCCGTCTGGCCGATCTGGCGGCCGTTCTTGTCGGTGACGACCACCTGAACCGAGTGCGTGCCCCGGAAGACATCGGTCAGTGTCCGGCTGGTGGACGTCGTCGGCGAGCCAACCGGCCTGCCGTCGAGAAAATACTGCAGGCGATGCCCCGCCTTGGTGCGCAACGCCGGTGTCAGGCGCACCGAAACAGTGAGCGTGTGACTGGGATCCCGGATGGTCTCCTCGGACCGCGGCCGAACAAGCGCGACCGTCTCGTATCGCGACGACGCTTCATCCTTCTCGGCGCGCGTCGGGGGCTCGGGCGTGACCGGACTCCGGGCCGCGTCATAGGTCTGAACACCGTCCAGATCCAGTCGCTCGGCGCTGCGCTCGTACTCCGGCGGCGGTTCATCGGTGTAGTGAACGCGACCGCTCTCGTCCACGTAGCGATACACCTCACCAGCCATCCCGGCCGCCGGGACCGCGCACAGAAGAACCAGACTGAGAATTCGCTTGCTCATGCCGCTTGGACCCGATCCGATCCCAGGGATTCCTTGCACCGCATCATACTCACTACGACGCACCCGACAGCCGGTGCATCGGTCGGACCGCATGCCCCGGGCGACAAACGCGCCGACCGCACATGCCTTCCCGCTCTCCCAAATGCACAAGCCCCGACCAGGTCGGGGCTTGCACGCTCCGGCCCCGCCGAAGCAGCGGGGCCGGAACAGGCCGATCAAAGCCGAGGCGGAACATCCCGCCCGGCCCAAAAGACCTGCTTACAGCGAGTAGTACATCGCGAATTCGACCGGATGCGTGGTCATCTTCAGCAGCGTGACTTCCTCGTTCTTCAGTTCGATGTAGGCATCGATGAGGTCGTCGGTGAACACGCCACCAGCGGTGAGGAATGCACGGTCATTGTCCAGCGACTCCAGCGCCTGCTCCAGGCTGTAGGCAACCTGCGGGATCGCGGCTTCCTCTTCCGGCGGCAGATCGTAGAGATCCTTGTCCATCGGGTCGCCCGGATGGATCTTGTTCTGGATGCCGTCCAGACCCGCCATCAGCATCGCCGCAAACGCGAAGTACGGGTTGGCGGTGGAGTCCGGGAAGCGGACTTCAATACGGCGACCCTTCGGGTTGGCGATGTAAGGGATACGGATCGACGCGGACCGGTTGCGGGCCGAGTAGGCCAGCAGGGTCGGCGCCTCGAAGCCCTTGACCAGACGCTTGTAGCTGTTGGTGGAGGCGTTCGCAAAGGCATTGATCGCCTTGGCGTGCTTGATGATGCCACCGATGTAGTAGATCGCCGTTTCGGACAGGCCACCAACACCGTCGCCGGAGAACAGGTTCACGCCGTCCTTGGAGATGGACTGGTGGACATGCATGCCGTTGCCGTTGTCACCGACCAGCGGCTTGGGCATGAACGTCGCGGTCTTGCCGTAGGCGTGCGCCACGTTCTGGATCGCATACTTCAGCGCCAGCACTTCGTCAGCCTTTTTGACCAGCGTGTTGAACTTGACGCCGATTTCGCACTGACCGGCCGTGGCCACCTCGTGGTGATGCACTTCGGTCGGGATGCCCATGTCTTCCAGCGCCAGGCACATGGCCGAACGCAGATCCTGCAGCGAGTCCACCGGCGGGACCGGGAAGTAACCACCCTTGACGCCCGGGCGGTGGCCCATGTTGCCGTCTTCGTAGACCTTGGCCGAGTTCCAGCTGCCTTCCTCGGCGTCGATCGAGTAGAACGCACCCTTCATCTCGGCGCCGAACTTCACGTCGTCGAACACGAAGAATTCGTTTTCCGGGCCGAAGAACGCCGTGTCACCGATACCGGTGGACTTCATGTAGGCCTCGGCGCGCTTGGCCAGGGAGCGCGGGTCGCGCTCGTAACCCTGCATGGTGGACGGCTCAACCACGTCGCAGCGGATGATCAGGGTCGATTCTTCGAAGAACGGATCCATGACCGCGGTTTCGGTGTCGGGCATGAGGATCATGTCCGATTCGTTAATGCCCTTCCATCCGGCGATGGAGGACCCATCGAACATCTTCCCGCCTTCAAGTTCGTCGGCATCCACGGTGTGTGACGGCACCGTGACGTGCTGCTCCTTGCCTCGCGTATCGGCAAAGCGGTAGTCGACAAACTTGACGTCTTCGTCCTTGATCAGCTTGAGAACGTCTTCGGCTTTCATCCACCCTCTCCAACATTTGTATGTGTAGGTACCGGCGCTGAGGGGGTCGCCCCATGATCGCGCCCGGGTTCGAAGAAAAGCAGCATTTATGCCAACGAACGGGGCAATTCCGCGCACAGAACCGAGCCCGCGCCGGTATACTCGCGCGCTCTCGATTGCACTGAATCAAACCCGTCGCATGCAACGGCTGACCTTTCAGGACCTGATCCTACGCCTCCAGAACTACTGGGCAACCCGGGGCTGCGTGATCGTCCAGCCACTGGACATGGAAGTGGGCGCCGGAACGTTTCACTGGGCCACGTTTCTGAGGGCGATTGGCCCCGAACCATGGAACACCGCCTACGTGCAACCGTCGCGTCGCCCCACCGACGGCCGCTACGGTGACAACCCGAATCGCCTCCAGCACTACTACCAGTTCCAGGTGTTGATGAAGCCGTCACCACCCGACTTCCAGCAGCTCTACCTGGATTCCCTGGTCGAGCTGGGCGTTGACCCGCTGGTCCACGACATCCGCTTTGTCGAGGACAACTGGGAGTCGCCGACGCTGGGCGCCTGGGGCCTGGGCTGGGAGGTCTGGCTCAACGGCATGGAAGTCACGCAGTTCACCTACTTCCAGCAATGCGGCGGCATCGAATGCAAGCCCGTGGCGGGCGAGATCACCTACGGCCTCGAACGCCTGGCGATGTACCTGCAGGACGTGGAATCGGTGTACGACCTCGTCTGGGCCGAAACCCCGAACGGCACCGTGACCTATGGCGACGTGTTTCACCAGAACGAGGTGGAACAGTCGACCTACAACTTCGAGCACGCCAACACCGACGCCTTGTTCACCCAGTTCGCCGAGTGCGAGGCCGCCTGCGGCCGGCTGGTCGAGGCCAGGCTCCCGCTGCCGGCCTACGAGCAGATGCTCAAGGCCAGCCACCTGTTCAACCTGCTGGACGCGCGCAAGGCAATCTCGGTCACCGAGCGCCAGAACGTGATCCTGCGCGTGCGCGCCATGGCCCGTGATGTCGCCCGGGTCTACTACGAGGCTCGTGAGGCGCTGGGCTTCCCGATGCTGCAACAAGCCGCCGACGCCGCCTGAACCCGCTGCATACCCCCATGACATCAGATCTGTTGTTTGAACTCGGCTGCGAGGAGCTGCCGCCCGGCCCGCTGCAATCCATGGCCGCCGAACTCGGCCAGCGTCTGAGCGACGGCCTGCGCGAACTCGGCATCGAGCAGGGTGACGCGCGCGTGTTCGCGACACCGCGCCGCCTGGCCGTACTGATCCGCGAAGTCGCCGACCGCCAGCCCGATCGCGATATCGAGCGCCGCGGCCCGTCGACCAAGGCGCCGGACAAGGCCGTCGCCGGCTTCGCCCGCTCCTGTGGCGTCGATGTCGACGCGCTTGAGACCCTCGAAACCGACAAGGGTCCGTACTACGTCTTTCGCGGGCGGGAGACCGGCAAGCCGCTGGGCGAGGTCCTCCCCGCGCTGATCGTCGAGTCGATCCACAAGCTGACGACGCCCAAGCGCATGCGCTGGGGCGACCTGGACGAGAGCTTCCTGCGCCCGGTGCAGTGGATGGTCTGCCTCCACGGCGAGACGGTGATCCCGGTCCAATTGTTCGGCCTCGTCGCCGACCGGACGACCTCGGCGCATCGCTTCCACGCGCCGGAGCCGGTCGCGCTGGCCGCGGCATCCGACTACGAAATCACCCTGTTCGATCATCAGGTCATCGCCTCATTCGAGGAGCGCCGCAAGATCGTGAAGCAGCAGGTGACCCGCACCGCGGAGCGCGCCGGCGGCACCGCGCAACTCGACGCCGACCTGCTGGACGAAGTGACCGCGCTGGTTGAATGGCCGGTGGCGATCTCGGGGGGCATCGACGCACGCTTCATGGCCATGCCGCCGGAAGTGCTGATCACCACCATCGAAAGCCACCAGCGCTACTTTCCGGTCCGCGACGGCGAGGGCACGCTGCTGCCGCAGTTCGTCACCGTCGCCAATGTGGAATCGCTGGACATCAAGCAGGTGATTGCCGGCAACGAGCGCGTGGTGCGACCGCGCCTGGAGGACGCCCTGTTCTTCTGGGAGAAGGACCGCAAGCAACCGCTGGCGGACTATCTGCCGCGCCTGGACAAGGTCACCTTCCAGAAGGGCCTGGGCAGCTACGCCGACAAATCCGACCGGCTGGTCACGCTGTCGGGCCGGCTCGCCGAGTCGCTGGGCACGGACATGAACACCGCCCGCCGCGCGGCCGAACTCGCCAAGGCCGACCTGGTCACCGACATGGTGTTCGAGTTCACCGAGCTCGAGGGCATCATGGGCGGCCACTACGCCCGGGCGGCGGGCGAAACCGATGCGGTCGCGGCGGCCATCGCCGAGCACTACCAGCCGCGAGGCCCGTCGGATGCGATTCCGGCCAGCGCCGGCGGACGGGTTCTGGCGCTTGCGGACAAGCTGGACACGCTAGCCGGCCAGTTCCGGCTCGGCAACCGCCCCACCGGCGACCGCGACCCGCTGGGTCTGCGCCGCGCCGCGCTGGGCGTGCTGCGCATCACCCTGGAAGCCGGGCTGTCGCTGAATCTGCGGGCGGTCTGCCGGGATGCCCTGACCGCGCACGACGACGAAGGCGACAGCGACACGCTCGACGCCCTGCTCGCCTTTTTTCACGATCGCCTCAAGGGCCTGCTGCTCGATCGCGGCATCGGCCCGGATACCTTCGAGGCGGCGTACATGGACCAGGAGTACGAGCCGCTGGACCTGTACGCCCGGGCGAAGGCCGTGCAGGCATTCCGCGACACCGACGCCGCGCAGAGCCTGTCGGCCGCGCACAAGCGCGTGCGCAACATCCTGAAGAAGAACGGCGGCGACGAATCCGCGCCGCAACCGGCCAAGTTCACCGAAGACGCGGAGCGCGCGCTGTTCGAGGCGATGGGACGTGTGGAAACCGACGTCACCGCCGAACTCGAGCGCGCCGACTACACCGCGGCCCTGAACCACCTCGCCTCGTTACAGGGTCCGGTGGATACCTTCTTCGACGAGGTCATGGTCATGGTCAAGGATCCGGCCGCCCAGACTAACCGACTGCGACTACTGACCCATCTGGACACACTGCTGAGCTCCGTCGCGGAGATCGCGGCGCTGTCGATCTGATCCGTTTGACCCGCAGCGTCGGCGACAGGTCGGCGCTACACTGTCGGCCATGAAACTGGTGATCCTCGGCCGCGACGGCGTCATCAACGAACCGGTGGACGGCGGCGTTCGCCGCCCGGCGGACTGGCGCCCCATCCCCGGCAGCCTGGAAGCCGTGGCGCAACTCAATCAGAGCGGTGTGCGCGTCTGCGTCGTCACCCATCAGCCATTGCTCGGCAGCGGCGAGTTGACGCACGACGACTTGTTCGCGATTCATCAACGCATGCAGGACGCCGTGAGCCAGTTCGGTGGCCGCTTCGACGCCATCGCCTTCAATCCGCATTCCGACGCCGAGGACCGCCAGGCGGGCAAGGCTGCGCTGATCCAGGACATCGCCCGACGGATGCAGATCGATGCCGAAACCATCGCGGTGCTGGGCGATGAATGGAACGACGTGCAGGCCGCCCGCTCGGCCGGCACCCGGCCGGTGCTGGTTCGCACCGGTCACGGCGCGGCGACCGAGGCAGAGCATGGTGATGCGCTCAGCGGCGTACGCTGCGTCGAAAGCCTCCACGCATTCGCGCAGAGGATGGCGGGCTAAACCGGCGCTTGCTCCGGCGTCCAGTCGACTCGCGTCAGCGCTGCGGGGCCGGACTGCGCCATGGCGCGCCACAACGCCGCGTAGGTTTGCCCGTCGACCGGGTGTCGCTGCTCCGGAGCAAGATCGGCCAGCGGCTTCAGCACGAACGCGTATTTCAGGATCTCGTCGCGCGGCACATCCACCGCCGGATCATCCGACACGTAATCCCCGTACAGCAGCAAATCGAGGTCCAGCGTTCTCGGGCTGAACTTCGGCCCGCCGCGATCACGGCCGCAGCGATCCTCGATCTCGCGCAGATCGCGCATCACCCCGGCCATCGGTTCGTCAGTCGCCAGGCGAATCACGAAATTCAGAAAATCATCGCCGGCGAACCCGACGGCCGGATTCCGGTACACCGGAGAACAGCTCACCGCCCCGAACCGCTCCCGCAGCAGCCGTACGCCCCGGGCGAGATTCTCTTCCGCGTTCTCGTTGCTCCCGGCACCGATGAACACCTCAGCCATCGGCATAGTCCTCCGGGCGACGCTCGATGATGACGCCGACATCCCGCGAGCCGCGCACCGCGCCCTGCTTGTTCACGGTGACCTTGACGTAGGGCACGGCGAACTCGGTGATGATGATCCGGGCGATGCGGTCGGTCAGCGTCTCCACCAGTTCGAATTTCGCTTCCTCGACAAATCCGATGATGCGTTTCGCCACCGACTTGTAGTCCAGCGTGTGGTCAATGGCATCGGTTTCCGCCGCTCGGCGAATATCGGTGCCCATCTCGAGATCGATCACGACGGTCTGCCGAATCTCGCGCTCCCAGTCGAAGATGCCGATGACGGTCTCGATGCGCAGATCGCGCAGGTAGATCAGGTCCATGGGTGCTCGGTGCGGTGCAAGGAGTGAGAGGTCAGGTGCTGGCCCCGGCGGGCGGCGCCAGTGTATCGAGCGGCCAGCGGGCGCGAGCGGACATCGCGGTCGGACGGGCAATCGCATCGCTGACTCGCAGCGCGCCGGCGTGCGCGATCATCGCGCCGTTGTCGGTGCACAGATTCAACGGTGGCGTGTGCAGTCGTACGCCGGGCAACGCGGACAGGGCCGCACGCAACCTCCGGTTGGCGGCCACACCTCCGGCGATCAGCAAGTCCTGGCAGCCCGCCGCATCCAGCGCCCGGGCGCATTTGGTCGCCAGCGTCTCGACCACCGCCTCCTCGAAGGCGCGTGCGATGTCGGGTCCGGCGTCCGGTTCGTCCTGCGCCAGCAGATAGACCGCGGTCTTGAGCCCGGAAAAGGAGAAGTCCAGACCCGGCTTGTCCAGCATCGGGCGCGGCAGGCGGAACCGGCCCGGATCGCCAGACTCGGCCAGCCTCGCGACGGCTGGGCCACCGGGATAATCCAGGCCGAGCAGCTTGGCGGTCTTGTCGAAGGCCTCGCCGACCGCATCGTCCCGGGTCTGCCCCAGCAGGGTGTAGCGGCCGATGCCGTCGACCCGCACCAGCAGCGTGTGCCCGCCGGAGACCAGCAGCGCGACAAACGGAAAGGCCGGCGCCTCGCCGCTCATCAGCGGCGCGAGCAGGTGGCCTTCCATGTGATGCACCGGCACCACCGGAACGTCCCATGCAGTTGCCAGACCGGTCGCGAACGAGGCACCGACCATCAGCGCCCCGATCAGGCCAGGCCCCGCCGTATAGGCAATGACATCGGTCCGGAGCAGCTCCGCCTGGGCCAACACCTCGTCGACCAGCCCGGACAGTCGCCGGACGTGATCCCGCGAGGCCAGTTCCGGCACCACGCCGCCGTGCTCGGCATGCAGCCTGATCTGGCTGTACAGCGCCTCGCCCAGCAAACCGCGCCGCGTGTCGTAGACAGCCACGCCGGTTTCGTCGCAGGAGGTTTCGATGCCGAGTACGGTGGTCAAGTCGTCAGGTTGGGTGGGGGTTCGAGCAACCGCGAAAGCCTTGAGGGAACGCGGGAAGAGGCCGGATTATCCGTGCTTTGACGGCAATGTAAATTTGTCGTTGAAAATCACGCGCCCCGCCATTAGAATCCGCGTCCCTTTTTGCCAAGCCTCCCAGGATAGGCCACGGAGCTGATCTCAACATGCCTAGCGTTCGCGTCAAAGAAAACGAGCCTTTCGAAGTTGCTCTGCGCCGCTTCAAGCGCACCTGCGAAAAGGCCGGTGTGCTGTCCGACGTGCGCAAGCGTGAGTTCTTCGAGAAGCCCAGCCAGGAACGCAAGCGCAAGAAGGCGGCTGCTGTAAAGCGCCATGCCAAGAAGCTGTCCCGCGAGACGGCGCGCCGGACCCGCCTGTACTAGAGGCGGTATCCAGGCAGCCATTGGCGCCTGACATTGCGTACTCAACTAGCGGCTGCGGCCGCTAGTTTTGTTTTGAAGCCCCCGAACCGAACGAGGAACACCCCATGTCCGCCCTGAAGGAACGCATCACCGCCGACATGAAGACCGCCATGCGCGAGAAGGACAAGGAGCGCCTGACGACCATTCGCATGCTCACCGCCGCGATGAAACAGCGCGAGGTGGACGAACGCATCGAACTGACCGACGACGACGTGATCGCCATCGTCGAGAAGCTGGTCAAGCAGCGCCGCGAGGCCGAAGCGCAGTACCGCGACGGCGACCGCAACGATCTCGCCGACCAGGAAGCCGCCGAAGCCGCCATGCTGGCCGAGTACTTGCCGGAGCAGCTTGGCGACGAGGAACTGGCCGCGCTGATCGACGAGGCCATGGCCAGCACCGGCGCCGAATCCATGCGCGACATGGGCAAGGTCATGGGCTACCTCAAGCCCAAGGTCGCCGGCCGTGCCGACATGTCCGCGCTGTCGGGTCAGATCAAGGCAAAACTGTCCGGTTGAACTAGATGCGTTCCCGCGGGCGGGAGATCAACGTTCCGCGGGAGCGTATAGTGCAACCGGAGTTTCCCCAGGTGGAGGTTGCATGAACCCTGGCACCCAGAACGAAAACGTACCGGAGCCCGAGGACCGCAAGGACGAGACTCCGAAGGAACACGAAGACAAACTGATCGACGAAGCCGGCAGGGAATCCTTCCCGGCCAGCGATCCACCCGCGGTCAGCCCTGGCACGGACGACTGAAACGGACGAGCGAGAATCGCAATATCAGGAACGGAGGTAGCCGCATATGAGGACCATCGGCATCCTAAGTACAGTCATATTGCTTGGCGCATGCTCCTCACTGAGCGGCACCATGACCACATACAATTGCCCCGACTACGATGGGGCTGTGGATTGCCGCTCGCCTTCAGACCGCACTCTTGCTCGCACACTACTCGTCGTCGACGACATCACCCTTGGCGGCATTCGCCCCAAATCAAGCGACGGGGAACCGAAGGTCACCGCCAGTCACTGCTCGAACGTGTGCGGGGCTCCGGTCGTCGAAATTGCATGCGTGGAGCCCACCCTCCCGGCCTGTAGTTGTGGCGACAGCCTGACAGCCTGACAGCCCATTGTTCCAAGGTCTGCACGGCGGAGGTCACGGAGGTGTCCTGCACGCTCCCTGCGCTCCCGGCGTGCGATTGCGAGGCCACGCCTGTCGCCAGTTGCATCGTCCCACCCGAGGTCGCGTCCTCAGAGGATTAGTGACCGCGAACCGCGGCGCGCTAGACTCCCCGTTCGCCCCGAACCGATGAGTCGCCGCCCGTGAGCATTCATACGCATTCCGCAAAGACCATCGACGGTCAGGAGCAGTCGCTCGGCGACTATGCCGGCAAGACGCTGCTGATCGTCAACACCGCCAGCAAGTGCGGGTTCACTCCGCAGTACGAGGGCCTCGAAGCCCTGTACCAGGAGTACAAGGACCGCGATTTCGCCGTGCTGGGCTTTCCCTGCGACCAGTTCGGTCACCAGGAACCCGGTGACGAGAACGAGATCAAGAACTTCTGCTCGCTGACCTATGACGTCAGCTTCCCGATGTTCGCCAAGATCGAGGTGAACGGCCCCAATGCGCATCCGCTTTACCAGAGCCTGAAGACGGCCAGGCCGGGCGTGATGGGCTCCAAGGGGATCAAGTGGAACTTCACCAAGTTTCTGGTCGACCCCAAGGGCGAGGTCGTGAAGCGCTACGCGCCGACCGACAAGCCGGCGTCGCTGCGCAAGGACATCGAAGCCCTGCTCTGATTGCCGGCCGGCTCGCCATGGCCCGAATCCCGCAAAACTTCATCGATGATCTGCTGGCGCGGACGGATATCGTCCAGCTGATCGACGGTCGCGTGTCGCTCAAGCGGCAGGGCAGCGAGTACGCGGCGTGCTGCCCGTTCCACGACGAGAAGTCGCCCAGTTTCACCGTCTCGCCGACCAAGCAGTTCTATCACTGCTTCGGCTGCGGCGCGCACGGCACGGCGATCAGCTTCCTGATGGAGTACGACCGCCTTGAATTCCGTGACGCCGTGGAGGAACTGGCGCGCATGGCCGGCGTCGAGATTCCGCAGGACGCCGCCGATTCCGGGCCGCGGATCGACCCGAAGATCTGGGAAGCGCTGAACACCGCCCAGGGCATCTTCGCCCACTCGCTCCGAGGCTCCGACAAGGCCATCGACTACCTGAAGAGCCGCGGTCTGGACGGCCGTACCGCCAAGCGCTTCGGCATCGGTTACGCGCCGGCGGCGTGGCAAACCGTGGTCGACGCCATCGCCGACACCCGCATCGCCGTGCAGGCCGGCCTGGCGATCCGCAAGGATGACGGCCGGGCCTACGACCGGTTTCGCGATCGCGTGACCTTCCCCATCCGCGACCTGCGCGGCCGGGTGATCGGCTTTGGCGGCCGCGCCTTCGGTGACGAAAAACCCAAGTACCTGAACTCACCGGAAACGCCGGTGTTCCACAAGGGCACCCAGCTCTACGGCCTGTACGAGGCCCGGCAGGCCAGCAAGGAACTGCCGCATCTGCTGGTCGTCGAGGGCTACATGGACGTCGTCGCCCTGTCGCAGTTCGGCATCCACTGCGCGGTAGCCACGCTGGGCACGGCCACGACCACCGACCACATCAACCTGATGTTCCGCTCCACGTCGCGGATCGTGCTGTGCTTCGATGGCGACCGCGCGGGACGCGAGGCCGGCTGGCGTGCCGTCGAGCGGGCATTGCCCGCCATGCGCGACGGTCGCGAAATCCGCCTGCTGTTCCTGCCCGACGGCGAGGACCCGGACACGCTGGTGCGCAAGGAAGGCGCCGACGCCTTCAACGCACGTGTCGCCGGTGCCGAACCCCTGTCCAGCTTCCTGCTCAACCGGCTGACCGAACAGGTGGACCTGTCCTCCGTCGACGGCCGGGCGCGGCTGGTCGCGCTGGCGAAACCGCATCTCGAAGCGCTGGCGCCCGGCGCGTTTCGCAAGGGACTGGAGCAGCAGGTCTCCGAGATCGTCGGCTTCGATATTCACGACATGACCTCGGCGCCGCCGATGCGCCCTCCTCTTCCCCCACCACCCGAACCGCAATCGGTCGACGAACACGAACCGCCGACGCTCAGCCCGAAAGTCCGGCGCGCCGCCCGCGCCCTGCTGGAGCAGCCGGGACTCGCCGCCGAACTGCCGTCGATCCCCCGCCTGGCCGACGCGCCGGATCAGCAGTTCCTGGAACAGTTGATCCACGCCTTCGCCGCGAAACCATCGCTCACCGCTGCCCAGTACCTGGAACGACTGCGGGGCGAGCCGGATGAGGCGACGCTGGAGGACGTGCTGAACGGCGACGCCGTCCCGGCCGGCTTCGACCCGAAGGCGGACTTCCAGGAGGCGCTCGGGCTGATCACCCAGGACAACGCCCGGCGACGGATTCAGGAGCTCAGCGCACTTTCAGGCACCCGTGAACTGACGCAGGCGGAACGGGACGAACTGCGGGCCGCTTACCAGCGCTGAAACGATTCTTTGCGAACCACCCCTTGAACCGCCGCGAAGGCGCACCATATAGAGGTCCGCGTCAGGGCGCCCAGGCTATGCGACGACGATTCGCAGTGGTGCAACACCACAACCTCGATGCCGATCGGGCCTTGAAAACGTGTAGTGCCACGGCACTGAGTCAATCTGAACCTGCGAGCGCTTGGCCGCAATGTCGCCGACACCCGCGACCGGACGGGATCGATTCGATCCGTCGCCGGTCCAAATGTTTTGAACGGCAGACCTTGCCTCACCTTGCCTAAGCTGGTACCGGCTTAGTAAAATGGCGTGTTCTGCCGGCGTCTCTGCGCCGGCTTCCTACTTTTCAAGACCGTTTCCTATGACCGTCGAGAAGCAATCTCAGCTCAAAGCGTTGATCGCCCGTGGTAAAGAGAAGGGCTATCTGACCTACGCCGAAGTCAACGATCACCTGCCGGACGACATCGTCGATCCGGAGCAGATCGAAGACATCGTCAACATGATCGCCGACATGGGCATCACGGTGCACGAAGAAGCACCGGACGAAGACCAGCTCATGATGGCCGACGCTCCCGTCACCGACGACGAGGACGATGACGACGCCGCCGAGGAAGCCGCCGCCACGCTGGCCGCGCTGGATTCCGAGCTGGGTCGCACCACCGACCCCGTGCGCATGTACATGCGCGAGATGGGCACGGTGGAACTGCTGGACCGCCAGGGCGAAATCCGCATCGCCAAGCGCATCGAGGAAGGCCTGGCCGAAGCGATGTACGCACTGGCCTTCCACCCGGAGACGGTCGCCATCCTGCTGGAGGAATGGCAGAAGGTCGCCGACGGCGAACGCCGCCTGACCGACTTCATGGTTGGTTTCGTCGATCCGGAAACCGGCGATCCGGTCGTGGCCGACGAGCCCGAAGAGGAAACCACCGACTCCGCCGACGACAGCGACGGCGACGATGACGGCGACGCGGATGACGACGACGATGACGACAGCAACGACAAGCCTGTCGACACCGGTCCGGACCCGGAAGAGTGCCGGATCGCGTTCGAGAACCTGCAGGGTTACTTCGACACCGTCGTCAAGCTGCTGGAAACCAAAGGCACCGGGCATCCGGATACCCAGGCCGCGCGCGAAAAGCTGTCGCATGAATTCATGCGCTTCAAGCTCACGCCGCGCACCACCGACCAGTTGACCGGCAATCTGCGCGAGGCCATCGAGAAGATCCGCGCCGCCGAGCGCGAGATTCTGGACATCTGCGTCAACCGCGCCGGCATGCCGCGCAAGACGTTCATCGACAGCTTCCCGGGCAACCTCACCAACGAGGCCTGGGTCGAGAAACTGGTGCGCGCCAAGCGCAAGTACTCCTCCGGCATCAACCAGCACGCCGAAGACCTCGGTCGCATCATGGCCCGCATGGGCCAGATGGAAGTCGACACCATGTTGACCGTCGAGGAAATCCGCGAGATCTACAAGAAGATGTCGCTGGGCGAGGCCAAGGCCCGTCGCGCCAAGAAGGAAATGGTCGAGGCCAACCTGCGCCTGGTGATCTCCATCGCCAAGAAATACACCAACCGCGGCCTGCAGTTCCTGGACC
>CALBOV010000111.1 GCA_937896565.1 uncultured Salinisphaerales bacterium | reverse complement strand
TCGGCGACATCGTCCTGGATGTCGATGCCAGCACCGAGGTGCTGCTCGGCTGGACGATCGAGGATCCGGACGGAGTTCCGATCCTGTCTTCGTACGCGACGACGGTGGACTACAGCCCCGCGCTGAGCGGCGTCGAATGGGCGACCGCCAACGTCGACACCGAAATCGCCGCCCAGGCCGGCCCTCAACTCGTCGTGCCGGTCAAGAACGCCCGCTACGCGCTGAATGCGGCCAATGCCCGCTGGGGCAGCCTGTATGACGCGCTTTACGGTTCCGACGCGATCTCCGAGGACGGCGGTGCCGAACGCGGCGGCGCCTACAATCCCGTCCGCGGCAACAAGGTCATCGAGTTCTCGCGCAAGCATCTGGACGTGGTCGCCCCGCTGGCCACCGGCAGCCATGTGGGCTCCAAGGCTTACGCGGTGGTTGACGGCGCCCTCCAGGTCACGCTGGCCGACGACTCGACCACGGGTCTGAAAAGCCCGGAGGCCTTCGTCGGCTATCAGGGTGATGCGGCGACACCCTCCGCCGTGCTACTGAAGAACAACGGCCTGCATGTCGAGATTCAGATCGACGCCACCAGCCCGATCGGCCAGACCGACGCGGCCGGCGTCAAGGATCTGCTGGTCGAGGCCGCGGTCACGACGATCATGGACTGCGAGGACTCGGTCGCCGCGGTCGATGCCGAGGACAAGTGCGAGGTCTACGGCAACTGGCTGGGTCTGATGAAGGGCGACCTGTCCACGTCACTGGAAAAAGGTGGCAAGACCATCACCCGCGCGCTCAACGGCGACCGCTTTTACACCGCGCCCAACGGCGGTGAAGTCCGCCTGCACGGCCGCAGCCTGCTGTTCGTGCGCAACGTCGGCCACCTGATGACCAACCCGGCGATCATCGACGCCGAGGGCAACGAGATCTTCGAAGGCATCATGGACGCCATGGTGACCTCGCTGGCCGCCATGCACGACCTCAAGGCCGACAAGAGCGACCCGGACCACAAGGGCAACTCGCGTACCGGCTCGGTCTACATCGTCAAGCCGAAGATGCATGGCCCGGACGAAGTGGCCTATGCCAACGAGCTGTTCGCCGCCGTCGAGGACGCGCTGGGTCTGGACCGTCACACGCTGAAGATCGGCATCATGGACGAGGAACGCCGCACCACGGTCAATCTGGCCGCGTGCATCGCCCAGGCCAGTCAACGCTGCGTGTTCATCAACACCGGCTTCCTCGACCGGACCGGCGACGAGATTCACACCTCCATGGAAGCCGGCCCGTTCATCGCCAAGACCAAGATGAAGGCCCAGCCCTGGATCAAAGCCTATGAGGACTGGAACGTCGACGTCGGCATCCGCTGCGGTCTGGCCGGCAAGGCGCAGATCGGCAAGGGCATGTGGCCGATGCCGGACGAGATGGCGGCGATGCTGGAGCAGAAGATCGGCCATCCCAAGGCCGGTGCGACCACCGCCTGGGTGCCCTCACCGACCGGTGCGACCCTGCACAGCATCCACTATCACCACGTCAACGTGTTCGACCGTATCGAAGAGCTGAAGAGCCGCGAACACGCCAGCCTGGATGACATCCTGACCATCCCGCTGCTGGGCGACGAAACGCCGGGTGCTGAGGAAATCCAGCACGAACTGGACAACAACTGCCAGGGCATCCTCGGTTACGTCGTGCGCTGGATCGACGCCGGTGTCGGCTGCTCCAAGGTGCCGGACATCAACGATGTCGGCCTGATGGAAGATCGCGCCACGCTGCGCATCTCCAGCCAGCACGTCGCCAACTGGCTGCATCACGGCATCTGCGGCAAGGAGCAGGTGGTCGAGACGCTCAAGCGCATGGCCCAGGTTGTCGACCGTCAGAACAGCGGTGACCCAACCTATACGCCAATGGCCCCCGGCTACGACGGCATCGCCTTCCAGGCAGCCTCGGCGCTGATCTTCGAAGGCACGACGCAGCCCAGTGGCTACACCGAGCCGCTGCTGCACAGCTACCGGCTGAAAAAGAAGGCCGCGGGCGCGTAATAGAGCACCTCCCGGCACCAACAAAAACGCCGCACCCGAGTGCGGCGTTTTTTTGTCGCTTCATCGACGCCGGATCAAGCGTCGAAGCGGCCCGGAAAATGGTGGTCTAGCAGATCCATCAGGGATTTCTTACCCAATGGTTTGTTGGAAAACGCCTTCACCGATGCACGCGTCTCGGCCGTCTGAGAATCCTCGGGGTTCAGTGAAGTCGTCAGCATCATGATGACCACGCCCTGACGCAACTCTTCATCAAGCTGCTCATAAGCCTCCAGGAACTCCCAGCCGTTCATCACCGGCATGTTGATATCCAGGCAGATCAGCTCGGGCTTGGGCAGCATCCCGTTCTCGTCAGGGGTCGTGAGGTATTCCAGGGCCTCCTCGCCATTGAGTGCCTCGGTCACCTTTTCCGCGACATCCGCGTCTTCGACAACGGCGCGATGCAGGAAGTTATCCGCTTCGTTGTCGTCGACGAGCAAAACCTCATTCAGTTTCCTGGTCACCCGCGAACCTCCTTCAGGAACACGCAAAACTTCGAACCGCCGGTGTCGCTGTCCTCGACCCAAATGCGACCGTGGTGCATGTCGACGATCTTTCGGCAATGCGCCAGACCGATGCCCGTGCCTTCGTACGTCGCACGATTGTGCAACCTCTGGAAGATCAGGAACACCTTCTCGCGCTGATTGGGCGGGATGCCGATGCCGTTGTCGGCAATCGTGATGAGCCAGCCGTCACGATCCTGCGTGGCGCCAATTTCCACCCTGGGCGGCGTATCGACGCGTCGGAACTTGATCGCGTTAGCGATCAGGTTCTGAAACAACAGGCGCATTTCCACACCGTAAACGGTCAGCGTCGGCAGTGGCCCGCAGTCGATCATCGCTCCCGACTCCTCGATCACCCCGGCAAGATCGGCCGCCACATCCCGCACGAGTTTCTCCAGCGATACCCGTTCCGGTGTCGCCTCGATACCGAGACGGCTGAATTCCAACAGGCCGTGAATCAAAGCCTGCATGCGGGTACAGGACTCCAGAATGAAGCCCAGGGACTTGCGACCACGCTCGTCCATCTGGTCACGATAGTTCTCGTCCAGGAGGGTCGCGAAGCTGGTGACGGTGCGGACCGGCTCCTGCAGATCATGCGAGGCGATGTAGGAGAACTGTTTCAGCTCACGGTTGCTGGCCTCCAATTCGAGATTGCGCTGACGCAACTGCTCCAGCGCATCGACGAGCGCCTCGCCAAGGTGCTTGGCCTCGCCGGATACGCCATCGGGCAGCACCAGCGACGGGTTGTCCCGGTCCAGATTCTCCACCGCGTCGGACAGCCGCACGATGGGCCCGACCGCCAGGCGCGACAACCAGACACCAACCAGAATCGCGATCCCCACCAACAGCACGAACAACAGCGCCACCTGCCGCGCGACCTCGGCCGCCACCGCGGTCGCGTACTCAATGCCGTCCGTCACGAACAGACCGAGCCGACGCCCCAGGTCCGGCGGACCGAACGGCACAACGCGTCCGCTGATAACGAGATCACCATCCTCCGATAGACGCGAGAGCGCACCGGCGGGACGATCGAGTATCAGGGAAATCGACTGAAAGTCGTCGACCACGTTCATGGTCTGGCCGAATTCGAACGCGAACGCACGATCTGGATCCGGGTGCCGCAGATAGTCGCCGCGATCGTTGGTCAGGAACAGGTTGTGGGTACGCCCGCCAACGGTCGCCATTTCCTCGAAGGTGGGCTGGATTGCAAAGTTGACAACCACCATGCCGTAGACATGCCCCGCGAAATAAACCGGCACACCCGCCCGAACCACCGGCAACCTCGGTCTCTGGATCTCTCCGAATTCGCGGTTGAGATTGATCGCGGACAGGTAAACCTGTCCGGGCGCCCGCCGCAACGTCTCCTGCACGTAGGGCCGGTCACCCTTCGCCTGCAAATCACCGGAAGCGATTATCTGAATCGCCTCGCCGGGGCGATTGCGATGCACCCTGACCAGCTCGGTCCCGTTGTTGTCCACGCCGATGTAGCGCACCTGCAAATAGGCCGGCTTGCTGTTCAGCGTCTCACGGAAAATCACCTCGAGCCGACGACGCCAGGCCTCGACGGTGGAGCCATCCTCGGGATCGATCCCGCCCGATGTGATGGCGCGAGCGATCCCCAGAATCGGCGGGGTGCCGGCAAGCAGCAGCACATCGCGCCGCAGTTCGTCGATGCGGTTGACGAAAATCGCGGCCTCCAACTCGGTCTCGCGTTCCAGTTCGTCCATTTTCGCGTCGATCAACTGGTCGTTGAGCCGGCTGAAAATCAGTCCCGCCGATGTCGCGGCCGTAAGCATCACCAACGCCGACATGGCCAGAACAATCTTTGTGGATAAGCTCAAGCCCTACCTCTGCGAACCATTATTCGGGAACCACCGGATACATCCAGGTCATGGTAGCGAAACCGCGATTCTCGTGACGGCCTGTAAACGCCATCCCGGGACAGTGATCGCCGACACGGTAAAATTGTCGACACGCCCGGCAACCGCCGGCTGCGCCTTCTCATTCACATCCGACGGCTGCCCGACCCCGTGACAATCCCGACCTCTTCCCCCACTCCCGGATACCGAATCGCGCTGGCTGTGCTGGCATTGGCCATCGGGCTCGGCATCACGACCCGAACGCTGGCCGCCGATGAACCCGCCTCCGAAGCCGGGATGGGCGAGCGGCTCCAGGCCTGTTCCGGCTGCCACGGTGAACGCGGTCGCTCCGATCCCGAGCATGCCTATTTTCCGGCGATCGCCGGCAAGCCCGCCGGCTATCTGTTCGAACAGTTGATCAATTTCAAAAAGGGGCGGCGCCATCACGACATCATGCAGTCGATGTTCGCCGTGCTTTCCGACCAGTACCTGCAGGACATCGCCGAGTATTACGCCGGGCAGACACCACGCCACTCCGCGGCCGTCAGCCATCCCGCCGCGGAAACGCGCGGGGCGGAGACGCTGGTGTTCCAGGGCGCGCCCGACCGCGACATCCCCGCCTGCGCCGCCTGCCATGGGAAAGCACTGACCGGAGCGCTACCGACCATTCCGGGCCTGCTGGGACTGCGCTCTGAGTATCTCGCCGCGCAGCTTGGCGCCTGGCGAGAGGGGACGCGCCGCGCCGCGGCGCCAGACTGCATGCACACGATCGCCCAGCGGTTGCGTTCCGACGAGATCGACCGGGTGTCGAAATGGCTGGCCTCCCAGCCCTACCCGACCGGCGCGAAACCGCTGCCGCAACTGCCCGACCCGTTGCCGATTCCCTGCGGAGCCAGCCGATGAAGTGGGTTCTGTCACTGACCGCCGTGCTGGCGGTCACCGTCATCGGCCTCGCGGTGTGGTTCTTCTGGCCGGTGCTGAACCCGCCGGCCGTCGCGACGACCACCCCGACCACAACGGCCGCGATGATCGAACGCGGCGCCTACCTGGCCCGCGTCGGCAACTGCATCGGCTGCCACACCGCCGAGGACGGCCCGGACTACGCCGGCGGCCGGCGCGTGCCGACGCCGTTCGGCACCGTCTTCACCAGCAATCTGACACCGGACGCCGAGACCGGCCTCGGCAACTGGACGGCCGCCGACTTCTATCGCGCCATGCACCACGGACAGGCGAAGGACGGGACCTTTCTGCTGCCGGCGTTCCCGTTCACCAACTACACCCGTGTCACGCGCGAGGACTCGGACGCAATCTACGTGTTCCTGCAATCGCTGGCACCGGTGAAGCGTGTGACGCCCGAACCGGAGATGGCGTTTCCGTACAACACGCTGCTGGCGCGGCTCGGGTGGCAGCGGCTGTTCTTCCGGCCCGCCACATTCGAACCGGTGCCCGAGCGCACGGACGCCTGGAACCGGGGCCGCTATCTGGTCGAAGGGCTGGGCCATTGCAGCGCCTGCCACACCATTCGCGGCCCGTTGGGCGAGGAGCGCGAGGACTACGAATACGCCGGCGGACGCATCGCCGGCATGGAATGGGACGCGCTGCCGCTGAACGTCTCCGAACGCATGGACGAGGTGGACAAGGCCGAACTGAAGCAACTGCTTCATGCCGGCACCTCCCGCGACAACGTGACCAGCGGACCGATGGCCGAGGTAGTGTTCAACAGCACGCAGTATCTGACCGATGCCGATCTCGATGCGATGATCGCCTACATCAGCAGCCTGCCCATCAAACCGGAACCCGAGCCGCGGGCGTCGACCAAGGTCGAGGGCCAGCGTCGGGCCGATCTGATCAAGCAGGGCTCGGCGGTTTACCAGGCGCATTGCGAGACCTGCCACGGTAGCGACGGCGAGGGGCGCGCCTACGCCTACCCCGCGCTGGCCGGCAATCCGCTGGTCACCGCCCCGTCGGCCAACAACGCGATCCGGATGGTGCTGTACGGCGGCTTCGCCCCCAGCACGGGGGCCAATCCGCAGCCCTACGGCATGCCGCCATTCAGCCACCAGCTCGACGATGAGGACGTGGCCGCGGTGATATCCTACATCCGCAATGCGTGGGGGAATCGCGCATCCGCGGTCGCACCCATTGAGATCAGCGACTACTGATCACACCTCGAACAAACAGATTTCGCAGCCGCGCGGACTGGGCATGTTCAACCACCCGGGTGGGGTCGTGCCGCACACCCGCAAGCGGTGGTAGGGTCCGCGCACCCGATCAACTGGATGAGACATGGATAACGAACTCGAGCTATTCCGCGACAACGTCAGCCGTTTCTTCAGCGAGGAAATCCTCCCCGACTACGAAGCCTGGGAACGTGACGGCATCGCCCCGCGCGAAGTCTGGAACAAGATGGGCGAAGCCGGCCTGCTGTGCGTGGACGTGGCCGAAGAGTACGGCGGCATCGGCGCCGAGTTTCCGTTCTCCTGCATCATCCTGGAAGAGGTCGCCCGCCTGGGCATGATGAGCCTGGCAACCAATCTGGCCGTGCACTCGGACATCGTCGCCCCCTATGTCTCCCACCTCGGCACCGAGGAGCAGAAGGCCTACTGGCTGCCCAAGCTCGCCAGCGGCGAGGCCGTCGGCGCGATCGGCATGACCGAGCCCGGTGCCGGCTCCGACCTGCAGGCGATCAAGACCAACGCCGTGGCCGATGGTGACGACTACATCATCAACGGTCAGAAGACGTTCATCACCAACGGTCAGCACGCCGATCTGGTGATCCTGGCGGTCAAGACCGATCCCAAGGCCGGCGCCCGTGGCACCACGCTGTTCCTGATCGACACGCATCTCGACGGCTTCAGCCGCGGCCGCAATCTGGAAAAGATCGGCCAGCATGCCGGTGACACCTCCGAACTTTACTTCAGCGATCTGCGCACACCGGCATCGTCGGTGCTGGGTCGAACCGGTGGCGGGTTCGGCCATCTGATGGACGAACTGCCGCGTGAGCGGCTCGCGCTGGGCGTGACCGCGGTCGGCGCCGCGCAGGGCTGCATCGAGCAGACCATCGAGTACGTGCAGAACCGCAAGGCCTTCGGCCAGGCGATCGGCAGCTTCCAGAACACTCGGTTCGAGCTGGCGAAGATGAAGACCGATCTGGAGGTCAACCGCGCCTTCGTCAACCAGTGCGCGGCGCTTTACGCCGAGGGCAAGCTCGACGTGCCGACCGCGGCGATGGTCAAGCTCGCCAGCACCGAGATGCAGTGCCGCGTTGCCGACGGCTGCCTGCAGTTGTTCGGCGGCTACGGCTACATGAGCGAATACCCCATCGCCCGCGCCTTCGCCGATGCCCGGGTGCAGCGCATCTACGGCGGAACGTCGGAGATCATGAAGGAAGTGATCGCGCGCTCGATGCTCGGCCGGGCGTGAACCGGACCGGCCGTCCGGCGCGATGAGCAAGATCGAGTTCTCCACCGAGCAGAAAGCGGAGATCGTCAAGCAGATCAAGCTCTACTTTCAGGAGGAGTTGAGTCAGGACATCGGCGGTTTCGACGCCGAGTTCCTGCTCGATTTCTTCGCCGAGGAAATCGGCAGTCACTTCTACAACCAGGGGTTGGCCGACGCGCTGGCGGCCATGGACGATCGGCTGGACGGGATCAGGGACGCTATCTACGCGCTGGAGAAACCCACCGGCGCCCGATGACGGTTCAGGTGCCCGGGCCAGCCCCGCGGCGCGCGCCCACCGAGCCGATGTTGCGGCTTGAAACCGGCGTCAAGCGGGTTTT
>CALBOV010000110.1 GCA_937896565.1 uncultured Salinisphaerales bacterium | reverse complement strand
TTGTCGCCGGCGCGGCCGCCGCCAAAGAAATCACCGGACGGGCTGGTGGTCGGCAGGTAGACCATGTCCATGGCTTCGTCCACCGCCATCGACGCCCAGACGTTGCCGGCGCCATAGCCTTCCGCCGTGCCGCGTGCCCAGCTGGATGCCGCCGGGTCTTCGGGATCACGTGGCAGCGGGTCGAAAGACCAGAGCTGCTCGCCGCTGCGGGCGTCAAAGGCCAGCACGCGACCGCTGGGCGCTTCCTCGCGCTGGTTGTCGGCGACGATGGAGCCGACCACGACCACATCGTTGACGATGGCCGGGCGGGAGGTCGCCACCAGCTCGCCGGGGAACAGTTCCTCCTTGGTCGCCGGCATCTTCACGGCGCCGCCGTCACCAAAGGTCGGGCAGGGCTTGCCGGTTTTGGTGTCGATGGCGACCAGACGGTAGTCCGCCGTCCCCATGAAAATGCGCGACTGGCACATCGCACCATCTTCGGCTTCGTCGTCATGCCAGTTGGCGATGCCGCGGCATTTCTGCATGCCCAGCACCGGGTCCTCGGGATCGTAGGTCCAGCGCTTCTTGCCGGTGGCCGGGTCTAGCGCGATCAGCCTGCGGCGCGTGGTGCAGACCACCAGGTTGCCGTCGATCATGCTGGGCGTGTCCTCGAAGGCGATCAGCTTGTTGCTGGAATCCGCCGGCGGCACGTCGCCGGTGTGGTATTCCCAGGCCAGCGTCAGCTTGCTCACGTTGTCGCGGTTGATCTGCTTCAACTCGGAATACTTGGTGCCGAATTGGAGCTGATTCACGTCGTCGGGCCCGGCGACTGCAGTGGTCGCGATGCAGGCCAGCACGATCACTCCAAAGCTGCGAAAGGATAATGGGGTCGTCATAGCGCTCACTGTCCCGGTGGTTTCAGGGGAAGCACTGAGCGAATCAGGCGG
Source organism: uncultured Salinisphaerales bacterium (assembly GCA_937896565.1). Classification (GTDB taxonomy): domain Bacteria; phylum Pseudomonadota; class Gammaproteobacteria; order Nevskiales; family OUC007; genus Abyssibacter. Next base: position 4,678 of record CALBOV010000110.1, on the reverse strand, counting down.
CCAAGACGAAGCCGGTTTTCGTGCAGGGCCAGGCGGCGCGAGTGCGCTTGGGTTTGTCCCAAGAAGCGAGCGCCAACGCAGCATTGCGCGAAAACCGGCCCGTTCCGGGCGGATTGCGCCAGAAAACTGGCCATGCAGCGTTGCTCGTCGTTCATTTGGAATGACCAAACTTCTCTCCTCGCGCCTTGCCTGGTCAGTTTTCTGGCAGCAACTTGGCAGCATGATTCGCTCAATGCTTCCCCAAGACCTTCCAGACGCCCTGGGCGTTGGCGATGGTCGTCTCGCCGGCCATGATCAGCCCGCGTACAAAGATCAGATGTCGGGTTCTCCGAATCACTTCGGGGTAGCCGACGATGAATTCCCCGGCTCCCGCGCCGGCGATGAACTGCACATGCAGATCGGCGGTGACCATGCTCTGGTGCTGCGCCGCTTCCGAGGCGCCATAGCCGAGGCAGATGTCGGCAAAGGTCATGACGGCGCCGCCGTGGACCTTGCCGAACAGGTTGGTGTGCCGGTCCTCGGCGTGAAAACCGAGCACGCGCCGCTCGGGTGTCCCGCCGATCCAGCAAAGCCCGAGCTGGGCGGTGAAGCCGCTGGGTTCATGCGCGGCCCAGCCGGCGGCCCTGAGCGAGTCCGGATCGGTGGCGGCAAGGGCGGTCATGTCGTTCATGCCGCGAAGCAGTGCCGGGCGACTTCGACGGCCTGTCCGCCGCGACCGCCCTGTTCCGACAGCAGGGCCTTCATGCGGTAGGTCCACAGATGCAGCGGGTGCTCCAGGGTCATGCCCATGGCGCCCAGCATCTGGTGCACGTCGTAGATCAGGCGCGTGGCCGAATCCTGGGCGTGCAGCGCCGCCAGCGCGGCATCGCCATCGTCTCCGGACCAGGCGGCCTTGAGTGCCAGGTGGCGCACGCCGCCGGCCAGCACGGCGCATTCGGCCATGCGATGGCGCAGCGCCTGGAAGCTGCCCAGCGGGCGACCGAACTGCTTGCGCACGGACAGATGCTCGACGGTGGAATCGATCGCGCCCTGCATCAGGCCGGCGACTTCGGCGGCCAGTGCGACGCGGAGCAGGCGGCGAATGGTCCGGGCCTGGTCGTCGGGCAGCGCGGCGAAGCCGGGCGCCTGCGTCAGCCGGGCCATCGGGTAGGCGAACAGCGACTCGACCGGCTCGACCGCATCGCTGGCCGGGCCGATGCTGACCTGATCGCCGTCGATGACGATCCAGGTTTTCGCCGAGGCGGCAAAGCGGCTCGGTCGGCCGTTCTCGATCACGGCGAACGGGCGCGCCCAGTCGCCGTCGAGCTGCGGTCCGACCAGCATAGACAAGGCGATTTCGGTGGTCCAGGGCAGGCGTGCGAGCTGCTCGACCGCCACCGCCGCGGTGACGGGCCCGAGTTCCGGTACCGCCGCGATGTCGAAGAATCCGGCCTCGGTCAGCGCCTCGTCCAGCGCGTTGCTGACCAGCGCAAAGCCATGCGCCTCGGTCGGCGTGCTGCCGAAATCCTCGGCGATTTGTTCGATGGCGGCGGCCACCGCCTGCTGGTCGTCGGTGAGCGTGAAATCCATCAGCGCGGCTCCCGCGGCAGTTCCAGCAGATTCGTGGCGATCAGGTTGAGCTGGATCTCGGCGGCGCCGGAGGCGATGCCCGCCACGATGGCGCGTTGGTGATGGGCGAGCAGCATGGTCTCGCCGCCGGCCAGCGCCTCGGGGATGTGTTCCACGACGAATTCGCCGACAGCCCGCTCGGCGTTCACCGTGGCGTAGCGGGCGGCGTTGGCCTCGGCGCCCGTGCTCAGCCCCTGATGGCGCTGATCGATGATCTGGTAGCTGTACAACCGTGCGGCCTCGCAGGCGGCGTGGGCGCGGGCAGCCTGTTCCACCGCGCCGTGGCCGAATCGCCCTTCGGCCTTCAGCCGCGCAACCGCGCGGTGCAGGGTTTTCGACGCCAGCGCGAAGCGGGGAATGCCCACGCGTTCCAGCGCCAGCGCGGCGCGGACAATGTCCCAGGCCTGGCCTTCCTCGCCCAGGCGGGCGCTGGCCGGCAGTTCGACATCGTCGAAGAAGACCTCGTGGATGTCGCCTTCGCCGATCACGCTGGGAATCTGCCGCACGGTGATGCCCGGCGTGTCCATCGGCAGCAGGAAGATGGAAATGCCGCGTTTGCTGGCATCGGTCCGTGCCAGCAAAAAGCAGGTGTCGGCTTCGCCGGCGTAGGAGGTCCAGACCTTCTGGCCGTTGACGCGGTACAGATCACCGTCACGCTCCGCTCGGGTGCGCAGCGAGGCGAGGTCGGAGCCGGCTTCCGGTTCCGAAAAGCCCTGGCACCATAGCGACTGACCGGCGGCCATCGGCGGGATGTACCGCGCCTGCTGTTCCGGTGAGCCGTAGCGCATCAGGGTCGGGCCGATCCAGTTCACGTTCATGTACTGGCCGCCGCGCGGCTCGCCCGCCATCCACATTTCCTCGGCGAGGATGAAGGCGGACCAGGCGTCCAGGTTGCGACCGCCCCATTCCTCCGGCCAGTGCGGCACCAGCAGGCCGGCCTCGGCGAGTCTGGCGCAGAACAGCTTGGAGAATGCGGTCTGATGTTCCGAGCCCGGGCCGTGGGCCTGCGATTCCCAGTCCTCGGGCAGATGCTCGGCCAGAAAGGCCCGCACGGTTTCCCGAAACTGCTGTTGTTCCGCTGTCCAGGCGAATTCCATTGCGCTTGTCCCCGTGCCCCGCAGGCCGGACCTAGTCCTTCTGGTCCTTGCCGCCGAGCTTGTTGATGTAGCGCTCGATACCGGCGAGGTAGTCGGGGTTGAGCATCAGCACGCTGTTGGCGAGGCGTTCGACGTTGCGGGCCTGGGCCAGGCCGACATCGTGAGCCAGCTCGATCGCCAGCTTGGCGGTGCCCATCTGCTCACTGTTCTGTTCGGCGAGGTGGCGACAGAACCTCATGACGTCCGCATCGAAACTCTCGTCCGGGAAGACCTCGTGCACCAGGCCCATGATCAGCGCCTTGTCGGCGTCGGCCGGCAGGTTCGCCATGATCAGGTAGCGGGTCCAGTGCGTGCCGATGATCCGGGCCAGGCGGCTGATGCCGTTGGAGGCCGGGACCACGCCGAACTTGCCTTCCGGGAAGGCGTAGCTGGCGCTCTTCGCCGCGAGCCGGAAATCGCAGGACAGCGACAGCTCCAGGCCGCCACCCACGCAGGCGGCGTGGTGGGCGACGACGATCGGCTTCTCGATCGCCTCCATCTCGTCGTAGATGCGGTGCATGCCATGCAGTTGCAGGCGATGGCGCTCACGAATGCCGGAGCCGGTGCGCTCCGGCGCGGTGTTGCCGCTGCGCAGATCGGCGCCGGCACAGAAATAGCGGCCGTTGGCGCGGACCAGCAGGACCTTCAGGTCGGGTGTGTCGCGGAAGGTATGCAGCGCCTGTTCGAACCGGCTCATGATCTCGCCGTTCAGGGCGTTGAGCTTGTCGGGCCGGTTCAGCGTCGCGATCAGGATCGCGCCGTTGGTTTCGGTCAGCAGGGCGGGTTCGCTGGTGCTCATGGTGGTACTCCCTAGCCGCGTGAGCGGGGCAAGCCCAGCGCTCGCTCGGCGATCATGCTGCGGTGGACTTCGCTGGTGCCGCCGTAAATCGTCGTGCCCTGGGCGTGGCGATAGCCCTCGTTGAGCACGTGGGCCGGGCCCTTGCGATCGGCCAGCGAATGCGGCGCGGTCAGGTCCAGCAGATCGCGGGCATCGGTGAGGAATTTCTCCGACGAGAACAGCTTGCCCATCGGGCCGTAACCCTGGTTGGGAATCTTCGCGACGCCGGCCCACATGGCGAAGTCCGAGATCACTTCGGACAGGAACACATGGGTCATCGAGCGGGCCAGCCGCGACAGGGCGTCCGGCGTCTCGATCAGCGGCTTGCCGTCGAGGGTGATGTCGCGACAAAGCGTCTCGGCGGCCTTGGCGATCGCACGAATGTTGCGGGCGAAACCGCCGCCGCTGTGCTCCAGTTCCAGGCTGGCGGCCATGACCTTGATGCCACCATCAACCTCGCCCAGCCGGTAGCTGTCGGGGATCTTCACGCCGTCGTAGAACGTGATGTTGGTGCGCTCGTCCTGGAAGGTGTAGACGGGCTGGATGGTCACGCCCTCGGCCTTCAACGGCACGATGAACATGGTCAGGCCCTTGTGCTTGGGCACCTCGGTGTTGGTGCGCGTCAGCATCAGCACGTAGTCGGCGATGTTGGCGCCGCTGGTGAACATCTTGGAGCCGTCGATGCGCCAGCCGTCGCCGTCGCGTGTGGCCTTGCACTGCGCCGCGAATACGTCGGAACCGCAGCCCGGCTCGGAATAGCCCAGGCTGCAAATCGACTCGCCGGCGACGATCCGGGTCAGCGCGTCGGCCTTCAGTTCATCGCTGCCGAAGCGGCGGATGATGTGGCCGACCATGGACGTGGTGCTCACCGCATGGGTGCTCCAGCCCTGGTTTTCGTAGACCTGCATCACCGCGTTCATCGCGTAGGCCGGCGCGTTGCGCCCGCCGAACTCCGGCGGCCAGGCCGGGAACAGCAGCTTGGCTTCGGCCATCTTCTTGTGAAAGCCGGCGTCGAAGCCGTCGAAGGAGTAGTGGGCCTTGGCGCGCAGCTCGGGTGTCAGCGTCTCGTTGAAGAACGCGTCCATCTCGGCGCCGA
>CALBOV010000109.1 GCA_937896565.1 uncultured Salinisphaerales bacterium | reverse complement strand
GACGCAAATGCGTCAGACACTGGGCCAGCTCTATCAGAATTCGGGCGAGTACCAGCAGGTGATCGGCACGCTGGCACCGACGATTCGCAACGACCCGGATGCCGACCCGCAATTGTTGCTCACCGTGGCGGCCGCCTACGCGCAGCTCGGCCAGCACCGGCAGGCCTTGCCGTTCATCGAGCGCGCCGTCCAGGGAACGGAATCGCCATCGCGCGAGATGTTGCAGGTCTACGCGGCGGTGCTGCTGCCATTGCGTCGCTACGATCAGGCCGCCCCGATCGTGGAGCGCCTGGTGCGCAGTGATCCGACCGATCGTCAGGGCTGGATGCAGCTCGCGGCGTTGCATGTTCAGCGCGAGGATTTCGATCGCGCCGCCGCGGTCATGGAGCTGGCGCATCGCCAGGGCATGCTGACCGAGCCGTCCGAACGTCGACAGCTCGCTAGCCTGTTCATGAAGGCTGGGGCGCCCTACGAGGCCGGTGCCCTGCTCAAGGGGTGGCTGGACAGCGACGCGCTGCCGGCCGATGCGGCCAGTCTCGGCATGCTCGCCGATGCCTGGAGCGCGGCTCGCGAGACGGACCAGGCGATTCGTGCACTGGGCCGTCTGAACGCGGTCGCGCCCAGCAGCAGGAGCTGGCTGCAGCTCGGACGTTTGCAGATGGAACAGGCGCGGTGGGCCGAGGCCGAGCAATCGTTCACCCGGGCGCTGGCGCAGGCGGATGGCATCCCCACCGATCAGACCCTGGTCGCTCTGGGGCTGACGCGCTACCAGCAGGCCGACATTGACGGTGCGTTGCGGGCGTTTCGTCAGGCCGCGCGATCCGGTCGCGTGCGCAAGGCCTCCGAACAGTGGATCGCTTTCCTGGAGTCGGGCGAGGCGCGCCAGCAGGCCCTGGAAGCCACGCGGCAACTCGTGGCGCGACGCGAGCAGGGCGAGGTGGAGAGCCGATTCGGTGACCTGCCGACCCGGCGGCCCGAGCGGCCGGGGCTGGCCGGCGTCGATCCGGACCTGCCAAGGCTGACCGACATCGGCGCGTTACGCGCCGGTACGGCCGACGGACGCATTCCGCCGTGGACCGGTGGGCTGACGGCCGATGCCGCGAACCTGACGATGCGCGACGGCCGTCCGGCGAACCCCTATGCCGACGATGCCGTGATCCGGACCATTCGCTCGACCAACTACACCGAGCTGGGCGATGCGCTGTCGGAAGGGCATCAGGAAATGCTGCGCCGTTTCAATGACTACGAGATGCGCGTCTATCCCAGCCACCGGCCGGTGGTGTATCCCGATGTGATTCGCCAGGCGTCGCAGGCCAATCGCGGATCGGCCCGGCTGCTGGAATCGGATTCGCTGTCCGGCGCGGATCTCGGCGTGCCGTTTCCCGAACCGAAGACCGGCGCTGAGGTGATGTGGAACCATCGGGTGCGCTACCGCGGCCGCACCCAGGACCTCTACACCGACGAGATGGTTACCTTCTCCGACGGCGACAGTCTGCAGACCAGTCGTCGCGAGCATGTGCTGTTCATCTACGGCAATTCGCAGCGGGTCGGCGAGGTGGCCGAGCGCAACATGCTGCTGTACTACGTCGGTTCGGTGGACAACGTGCCCGTTGTCGGTCGCGCCCTGGCGATTGTTCACGAGACGGCGGATCAGACCAGAGACAAGCGGCGGATCTGGGTGTCGGCGGGGCAGATCGGTCGTGTCCGTCGCATTCCTCCGGTGGGCTATGACTTCCCCAGGCCGGGTTCCGAAGGGCTCAGCTTCGTCGACCAGATCGACATGTACAACGGCGGCTTCCAGCGCTATGTGTGGAAGCTGCGTGGCCGGCGCGAGATGCTGGTGCCGTACAACAGCTACGACATCAACGATCCGTCGCTGGACTACGACCAGCTGCTGGGGCCGGGTCATCTGGACCAGTCCAGTGCGCGTTACGAATGGCATCGCGTCTGGGTGGTGGAGGCGACGGAACGCGCGCCGGCGCGTCACAAGATCGGCAAGCGCGTGTTCTACGTCGACGAGGACTCCTGGACCATCCTGATGGTCGATGTCTACGACCGTGCCGGCAATCTCTGGCAGTTGCAGGAAGGGCATCTGTACTTCGACTGGGCCGCCCAGGTGGCGGTGTCCGCGCCGATCGTCCACTACGACTTTTCCCGCAACGCCTGGTATGCGAACCGGCTGATGAACGAGGCGCGTGGCGTGGTGTTCAACGAGGGCGACTACGAGCCGGCGGACTTTCAGCCCAACCACGCTCCACGCGTCTTTCGCTGAGCGCGGATGGTCATCGTGTGCGTACAATGCGGTCCGATTGTGGCGTCATCCGACCCGGGGGCTGGGTCAGGACGACGAGGTGCCGGGACCGCTACCCGACGTGGTCCGTGACTGGGGTTGCCGTGTTTACTCGAACGCTGGATTCCGAATCGCTGCACAAGTTCGCGGCTGTTGAAGGACTGGGCTCGCTGACCGCCGAGCCGCTGGACGTCCGCCTGGAGCGAATCGCCAGGCTGGCGCGTCGGTCGCTGAATGCCGGCGGAGTGCTGGTCAGCTGGCGGGACGAGGATGGCCGGTGGCTGCACTGCGGCTGCGGGCCGGTCGAGCGCGTTGCCGCCGGCGGTGGGTCGGAGCCGGAGTGGCTGGAGCCGCTGGCCTCACAGGATCAGTGGGTGCGCCGCGATGACCCGCAGGTGCCGTATCTCACCGCGATACGCCTGGCCGATACCGATCGCAACCTGGTCGGGGCATTCGTGCTGTTCGACGAAACCACCGGCAAGCGTGGCAAGCAGGACCACGATCGCATGCGTGACTACGCGGCCTGGGTGGAGACGGAGCTGCGGGTTCAGCATCTCTACCGCGGCCAGGAGCGCCTGCTCGAAGAGCTTTACATGGCGCGTCACCAGGCGTTGAAGGATCACCTGACCCGCTTGTGGAACCGCCACGCGATGGTCGAATTGATGGCGCGTGAGCTGCAGCGGGCGGAACGCGAGGTCATTGGCACAGGGTTGCTGATCGGCAGCGTGGATCAGCTCGACGTCAACGTCGCCGTCCCCGATCCGCAGACCGACGCTCTGCTGAAGACCGCCGCGGACCGAATGACCGGCGCGGTGCGGCCCTACGATGCGCTCGGCAAGTTCGGTGGCAACGAATTCCTGGTGATGCTGCCGTCATGCCCGGCCGATGCCGTGACCGATGTCGCCGACCGGATGCTGCTGACGCTCAGCGCCCAGCCGGTGGATACCCCGTCGGGCCCGCTGATGCTGACCATGAGCATGGGTACGGCGCATGCCGGACCCAATGATCGACTCGACCCCGAGGATTTGATCCGGGCGGCTGACGTCGCGCTGGGTCGAGCCCGCGAAGCAGGCGGCAACACCGTCGTCGATGCTCTGTCTGGCGACTACCAGGCCGACTGACGGACAGGCTTCAGTTCGGCAGCTTCGCCTGCACCAGTGCCGCGATGTCCGGCAGGGTCGCGGCGAGTTCCCCGCCGGCCGTGCCGCGAAGCTGCTTGTACATCCGCTTGAACGTCTTGTTCTGACTGTGCTCGGCACGAGCGTCAGTCACCGACAGCATGGCCTCCGTCACTTCGTCATTCCGCCGTTGCACGAACTGCGGAAAGTCGGTTTCGTCGCTGGCGCGGAACTCCTGGAAATATGGGTCCAGCGCCTCGCAGAACTCCGGCAGCAGGCGGTTGATCACGTTCGGCAGGATGTCGTGCCGGTTCGCCTTCGCCAGCTTCAGCGCGGTGCGCAGCCCCGCGCCGGAGAATCCGCGGCGATGGGCGATGTGCTGCTCGATGACCGCGGTGATGCGGTCCACCACGGTGTCCCGGTAATCGTCTGCCAGTAGAATGTCTGCGAGTTGCATGAAGCGGTCGGTCTCCGACGGTGCCGTCCGGTCCGTTGGTGAGCGGTCTGGCGAACGGACCGGACGGCGATCGACCACAGGCGATCACTGGTCACGAGACGGGATTGCGCATCTGCTACGGTGTAGCCGCCTCTGGCGGTCATGCCACGCCGGAACGCCGCGCAATCTCCACCTCGCGCGCCGGCCATTTAAGCGACGCCACCAAGGATTCGGATGAGTGAAAACGGCGGCAAGCCTAGCATAAGGCGATTGAAGACCAGGCCGCGTGATCGCAACTGGGCGATGACCCGGATGGGGCTGTCGGCCGGGGCGCATTTCGCGGCTCACACTATGGGGAATCTGTTCCGGTCGGGCGACGATCGGGACGAGCGCAATCGCGAGTTCTTCCGTCATCAAGCTCAGGTGCTGGCCGATCAGCTCGGCGAGCTCAAGGGTTCGGTGATGAAGGCCGGCCAGATGCTGTCGCTTTACGGCCAGTATTTTCTGCCGCCGGAAGCCGTCGAGGTCCTGTCCAGCCTTCAGGACGACACCGCACCGGTGGACTGGTCCTTCGTCCGCCCGGTGGTCGAGCAGCAGCTGTCGGCGGAACGCAGGGCGGAACTCGAGATCGACGAGCGCCCCATTGCCGCCGCCTCGCTGGGGCAGGCGCACCGGGCCCGGCGCAAGTCCGACGGCCAGGAACTGGTCGTGAAGATCCAGTACCCCGGCGTTGCCGATGCGATCGACAGCGACGTCAAGACCATCGTCCGCCTGCTCTGGGTCTCCAAGATGGTGCCGCGCGAGCTGTCCATGGACCCGGTGATCGCCGAGGTGCGCGACATGCTTCGGCGCGAGGTCGACTACGAGCACGAGGCGCGCGCCACCCGCACCTTCGCGGACAAGCTGGCGGATGACGCCCGGTTCGTCGTCCCGACGGTGCTGCCAGAGTATTCCGGATCGTCGGTCCTGACGATGAGCTACGAGCATGGCGAGCCGCTGCGCTCCAAACGTGTGCTCTCGCTGCCGCATGAACAGCGCGAGGGTCTCGGCCGCTCGCTCATCTGGCTGTTCCTGCACGAGTTCTTCAACTGGCACATGGTCCAGACGGACCCGCACTTCGGAAACTACCGTGTCCGCCTGCCGAAGGACGGGCCGCCGCAGCTCGTGCTGCTGGACTTCGGCGCCACCCGCCATTTTTCGTCCGCATTCGTGGCTGGGTATCGCGACATCGTCGCCGGCGCCGTGGAGCGGGATCGCGAGCGTCTGCTGACGGGCGCGGAGTCCATCGGGTTGATGAGCCGCCGGTTTCCGCGGGAGACGCTGGATGCCTTCGAGACGCTTTGCCACACGATTGTCGAGCCGTTCATGATCGGTACCGATCAGGGGCCACCGCAGGAGCTAATCGGCGATCATGGTTACCGTTTCGGCGCCACCGATCTGCCACGCCGCGTGACCAACCTGATGTCGCGGGCGGCGCTTTCGCGGTATTTTCGCATTCCGCCGCGCGAGATCGTGTTTCTCCATCGCCGCATGGCTGGCGCGTTCATCGCGCAATCCGTGCTGGATGTGGAGTGGAATCCGCGCGACATGTTGCTGGAGGTGCTGGCCGAGGGCGCCTGACCCCGCGCCACGCCGACGCAACACACAAGAATCGACAGCAAGACCCACGTTCAGGGAGACGTCATGCAGTTTCAGCAAATCTTGGAATACAACAAATCCTCCGATGCCGTGATCAAGATGTTCGGTGATCCGGCCTACTTCGAACGCAAGTTCCAGCTGCTCGATGCGCGTGCGTTCGAGGTGCTGAAGCAGTCCACGGACGGATCCGATTTCTCCATCACGATGAAGATCACGTTTCCGCTCAGCGTTCCGGTGCCGGGCTTCGCGAAAAAGGTGATCGGCGACACCACGACGCTGACCGAGGAGGACAGCTGGGACCTCGCGGCGAAGACGGGCACGCTGTCGGTGGATGTCCATGGTGTGCCGGTCGAGGCTGTCGGCAGGATGCGGCTGGTGGATCGCGGGGCCGGTTGTGTCAATCAGATCGACTGGGAGATCAGTTGCTCGATTCCCCTGATCGGCAAGAAGGTCGCGAAGCTCATTGCCGACGACATCCAGGCCAAGGGCGCCGAAGACGCCCGGGTTACCAACGAGATCCTGACCGACTACGACGCCTGATGTCCGACTCCGACTCCCGGAACGAACCCGAAACCCCGACCTTCTGGCAGACGCTGACCAGCGTGCTGGCGGCGTTTTTCGGCGTGCAGAGTTCCAGCGCGCGCAAGCGGGACTTCACCCGAGGCAAGCCGTCGCATTTCATCATCCTCGGCCTGATGGCGACGGTGCTGTTCGTGTTGATCCTGGTCGGCGTGGTCAAGCTGGTGCTGGGGCTGGCTGGCGTCTGAGGCCCGCGATTCCCGTCAGTCCCGCTGGCTGGTCAGTGTCTTCAGCCGGTAAAGCGCGTCCAGCGCCTCGCGCGGGCTGAGCCCGTCGGGATCGATTGCCGCCAGCGTATCGAACAGCTCGTCGGGCTCCGGCGATCCGGTTTCCGGTTCCTCGGATGCGGGCGCACCCGCCTCGAACAGCCCGATCTGCGGTCCGCCCTGGCGGTGATGTTCGGCTTCCAGCTGGCGCAGGTAGCGCTGCGCGGCCTTGACCACCGGTTTCGGCACGCCGGCCAGCGAGGCGACCTGCAGCCCGTAGCTCTGGTTCGCCGGTCCGGATTTCACCCGGTGCAGGAACACCAGCCGGCCACGATGCTCGGTGGCGTCCAGATGCAGGTTGACCGTTGCCGGCCATTGCTCGGCCAGTTCGGTCAACTCGAAATAATGCGTCGCGAACAGGGTGAAGCTGCCGATGTCGGTGGCCAGTGCCTCGGCGGCGGCGCGGGCCAGCGACAGACCGTCGTAGGTGCTGGTGCCGCGGCCGATCTCGTCCATCAGCACCAGGCTTTCCCGCGTCGCGTTGTTCAGGATGTTCGCGGTCTCCTGCATTTCCACCATGAACGTGGAGCGTCCGCCGGCGAGGTCGTCGGCGGCGCCGATGCGGGTGAAGATGCGGTCGATCGGACCAATCCGCGCCGATTCGGCGGGCACGTAGCTCCCGGTATGCGCGAGCAGCACGATCAACGCGGCCTGACGCATGAACGTCGACTTGCCGCCCATGTTCGGTCCGGTGATCACCGCCAGTCGGCGCGTGTCATCCAGTTGCAGGTCGTTGGCCACGAACGGTTCGGTCGTCGTCTGCTCGACGACCGGATGGCGACCCGCATGGATGTCCACGCCCGGCTCGTCAACCAGCTCCGGCGCGACAAAGCGCAGCGCGTTGGCGCGTTCGGCCAGGCACAGCAGCACGTCCAGCGACGACAGCGCGCGGGCGGTTTGTGACAGCGCGCCCATGTCCTCGGCGATGCGGTCCAGCAGTTCGGCGTAGAGCTGCTTTTCGCGTGCCAGCGCCCGCTCGCGGGCCGAGAGCACGGGGTCCTCGAACTGCTTGAGCTCCGGGGTGATGAAGCGCTCGGCGTTCTTCAGCGTCTGGCGGCGGGTGTAGTCGTCCGGTGCGACGGATGACTGCGAGCGGGGCAGCTCGATGTAGTACCCGTGCACGCGGTTGTAGCCGACCTTGAGCCGGTCCGCGCCCAGGCGGGTTCGCTCCCGAGCTTCCAGGTCGCGCAGGTAGCCATCGGCGTTGCTGGACAGGTTTCGCAGTTCGTCCAGTTTGGCGTCATAGCCTTCCCTGATGACGCCGCCGTCGCGGATCAGCAGCGGCGGTTCGGGGATGACCGCGCGGGCAAGGATGTCGGCCAGCGTGTCATGACGGCCCAGCGCCAGGCGGCTTTCCGCGGTCAGCGGCGCGTCGCAGACCGCCAGTGCGGATTCCAGTTCCGGCAGGATTGTCAGCGTCGCTGACAGGCCGGTCAGATCGCGGGGGCGGGCCGAGCGCAGGGCCACGCGGCCGAGGATGCGCTCCACGTCGGCGACCTTGCGCAGCAGCTCGCGCGCGGTGTCGGCCGCGATGCCGGGTTCGTCCGCGCGCATGAATTCGGCGATGGCCGCGTGTCGATTGCGCAGCAGCTCGCGATCGCGCAGCGGCCGGCCCAGCCAGCGCCGCAGCTCACGGCTGCCCATGGCGGTCTGGCAGCGGTCCAGCAGTCCGACGAGGCTCAGCCGGGCATCGCCGGACAGCGACTGATCGATCTCCAGATTGCGGCGGGTGACGCTGTCCAGCAGCAGCGCGTCGGAAGACTGCTCGCGCGACAGGCCGGACAGCAGCGGTCGGGCGTCGCGCTGGGTTTCCGCCACGTAGTCGAGCAGCGCCCCGGCCGCGGCGATGGCGGCGGGGCAGCTGTCGCAGCCGTAACCGGACAGGTCCTTGACCTCGAATGCAGCG
>CALBOV010000108.1 GCA_937896565.1 uncultured Salinisphaerales bacterium | reverse complement strand
TCCTGGCTGCGCACAAGCCAGAGGCTCAGCGCAATGAGGAGCCCTGCGGCCGTGAAAATCGCGACATTCAATCGCTTGCTGGAATACATGCCCAGCATGTAGGCGAGCATGATCACGGCCATAGTCGCGCCCATCAGCAGCGCCATATACGTACGCGTCTCGGAAAAGAAGATGTGTTCCCAGGCGTAGGTGTTCAGATACATCAGGATGAACATCACCACCGTGGAGGTGAGGATCATCAACCCGAAACGAATGTAAGACATGGCGGTGAGTCCTCGCGATTTGTTTCGCAGCGTTCGCATTCGCCACCGACCGGGTCGGTGGTCGATTGTGACCAGCCGGGCGTCCACGTTAGGAAGATCGCCGAAGCGACCGGCCGCTTATCGCTGCTGGTTGCGGGCCTGGCGGATGGCATCGCGGGCGCGGTCCGCAATCGCTACCATGGGGCCGAGTGCAAGATTGCCCTTGGCGGAGGTCGGTCCGTGCGGATGGGGGCGTGTCGGTGCGGTAGCCTCGGCAGCGCGAAAGAGCGAGGACAGCGCGTCAAGTTTATCGGCCGACACGAATTGCTCGATGCGCGGGAACTCCTTGTCTTCCTCGGCCTCGGCGTGTTCGATCACGTCGGTTCGCAGTTCTGTGATCAACTGGTCGAAGTTCGGGTCCTCCACATCCAGCTTTTCCAGTCGAGCCAGCAACTGCTCGGCGGCACGTTCTTCCTCCAGCCTGTCGTCTGCAATGTTGTCACCACCATCGGCCGACCGCGTCAGCGGATGCAGGATTTCCTGTTCGGCCGTTTCATGCACTACCAGTTTGTGAATCAGCGCATGCAAGGCGTCACGCTTTTGCTCGACCGAATCGGCTGTGGAGATCGCATTGAATCGTCGCTTGATGTCGGCATGGTCCTCCAGGACGCGGGTGAGCACGTCATCGCGCTGACGCTGGCGGGCCTTGATCTCGTCTTCCATGATTTCATCGGTGGATAGCGGTTGCTTGATCGACATACGGAACATCTCCTTTGCTGCTTAGTTACATACTGGCGATAAAAATGCCTCCGAAAATGGTGGTCTCGGCTGCCCGGTGGGACAACGGGACGGAGAGCCGCCAGCCCGATTTTGTCACCGGACGCCGGGGGTAAGTTCCACCCGGCGTCCGGAATTTCTCTTTTGATTTCTATTGCTTAACCTATGTCTGATCCACTGCGCCCTGGCGTTTCCAGAAGCGCAGATTGCGACAGGTCTGCACGAAGACTTCTGCCGTACGCGCCTCGTCGTTGACGAGCAGATAACCATCATCCCGGTCCGCCTCGCTGACACCTGCGGCTTCCAACAGCGTACCGGCCTCGCTGGAGAAGGCGACGAACTTGCAATGGGCATGTGCGTCACTGACGAAGTCGCGGGCCGTGGAATCGTTGGCCAGCACGTTCGCTGAGGCTTCATCGAGAATGACGGCCACACTGTCGTAGACGACGGATGGTCCACCGTCGATCTTGTCGTCCACCGAGATCTCCTGCCCATCGCTGTCCCGGATCCCACTGACAGTGGATGCGACGAACTCCAGCATCGCGCCTTCGGCGTCGACCGCCTTCTTGAGCGCCTTGATGGTGGCGGCGTCGCTGCCGGTGCCGACCAGCGCGCCGACCTTGCGTCCCGCGAATGAGGCCGGGCCGTTGTTGATGATGCTCAACGCCGGCGAGTCGGCGAGATCGGAGCGGGTTTCCACGGCAACGGGGGCGGGCTCGGGCAGTGTGTCCAGCCCCAGACCCTGCGCGACGCGTTTGGCCAGATCCTCATCCACGCGTCGCAGGCCGGCGACCAGGCGTTCGCGAATCGCGGGCTTCTCGACCTTGGAAAGCTCGAATACGAAGGAATTCGCGATGTGCTGACGCTCCACGGCCGTCTGGCTCAGATAAAACTGCCTGGCCTGGCTGTAGTGGTCGGCGAAGGACTCCGAGCGGACCCTGCGCTTGTCGCCGGATTCGGTGGCGGCATGACTGATGTAGCCACGCTCGTGGTTTTCGCGCGGCCCGCCTTCGTCGCCCCAGGAGTTGGGCTCGTAGTTGGCGCGCCCGGTCGGGTTGGACATCGCCATATGGCCGTCCTGCATGAAATGCGCCATCGGACAGCGTGGGGCATTGACCGGGATATGGGTGAAGTTGGGTGATCCGAGGCGTTTGAGCTGGGTGTCCAGGTACGAAAAATTGCGGCCTTGCAGCAGCGGATCATTGGTAAAATCGATGCCGGGTACGACATTCTGCGTGCAGAACGCGACCTGCTCGGTTTCGGCGAAAAAATTGTCGACGTTCCGGTTGAGCACCATCCTGCCGATTGGTTGAACAGGAACCTGTTCTTCCGGAATCAGCTTGGTCGCATCTAGGATGTCGAACTCGAACTGGTCGGCGAATGCGTCGTCGAAGAGCTGCACGCCCAGTTCCCATTCGGGGTAGTCGCCAGCCTGAATCGCATTCCACAGGTCACGGCGATGAAAGTCGGGATCGGCCCCATTGATTTTCAACGCCTCGTTCCACACTACCGACTGCATTCCGAGCTTGGGCTTCCAGTGGAATTTGACATAGGTGGACCGTCCTTCGGCGTTGACGAAACGGAAGGTATGCACGCCAAAGCCTTCCATGAAGCGAAAGCTGCGCGGGATGGCCCGGTCGGACATGATCCACATCAGCATATGCGTGGATTCGGGCATCAG
>CALBOV010000107.1 GCA_937896565.1 uncultured Salinisphaerales bacterium | reverse complement strand
GACGTGATCTACCTAGATCCGATGTATGCCGCCCCTGGACAGCGCGCACGCGCCAAGGCGCCTCTGGAGGCGCTGCGTCATCTCACCGACGGCGACCCCGACGCCGCGACGCTGGCGGCGCTGGCCTGGGAACACGCGCGCCGCCGCGTGGTCATCAAACGTGCACCCAAGGCTCCGCCCCTGCTCGATCGCAAGGTCTCGTACCAGCTCAAGACCAATCGCGTTCGCTACGACGTCTACGTCCGCTCATGATCCATCTGACACTCATCCGCCACGGCAAATCCGACTGGAACCAGCCGGGCATTCCCGATTTCGACCGCAGCCTGAATGCACGGGGCCGCCACGACATTCCGATGATGGCGCAGCGCTGGCGGGATCGGCACCCGATCCCGGATCAGGTGATCTCCAGTCCCGCAGTGCGCGCCGCCACAACGACTCGCGGGCTGTTGCTGGAATTGGACCAACCCACCGACGGGATTGACTACCAGGCCGCGCTCTACCTCGCGTCACCGGAGACCATCTGGCGGGTCATCCGGGAACGGGCGACCGGTCGCGACATCTGGGTGGTCGGCCACAACGAAGGACTCAGCGAGCTGGCCGCCGCGTTGGTACCGCTGGAGCTTCCGCAACTGCCCACCTGCAGCTGGATGCGCTGCGCGCTGGACCTCACGGCCTGGCCGGAGCAGCTACCGAAGGCGCAGGCTCGGCTGATCGAACTGGCGACCCCCAAGGGTCACCGGGATATCCGCGGCGGCTAGCCGAGAGGACGCAGCGACCGCGCGTAGCGCTCGGCGTTGTGCACGTAGTGGTCCGCCGAGGCCTTCAGCATCTTGGCGACCTTGTCGTCCAGTTCGCGGACGACGCGGCCGGGCGAACCCATGACCAGCGAATTGTCGGGAATCTCCTTGCCTTCCGGGATCAGGGCGTTCGCGCCGATGATGCAGTTGCGACCGATCACCGCCCGGTTCAGCACCACCGCGTTGATGCCGATCAGCGTGCCGGCGCCCACGGTGCAGCCATGCAGCATGACCTGATGGCCCACCGTCACGTCCTCGCCGATCGTGAGCTTGATCCCCACGTCGGTATGCAGCACCGCGCCATCCTGCACGTTGCTGCGGGCACCGATGATGATGTCGTCGCAGTCTCCGCGCACCACGCAGTTGAACCAGATGCTGGACTGCGGCTCCATGCGGACCCGACCGATCACGGTGGCATTGTCGGCGATGAAATGGCCATCGCCGATCAGTTCCGGCGCGTCGTCACCCAGGGCGTAGAGCATTAGATTGTCCTCCAGTTGCGTTGACTGAAAGCCATCATGCCTTGGCCTTCGGTGCGTGAACCACTTGGTCGCGCAGGTAAACCGGCTCGACATCGGCGGCGGCGACCGTCGGCGCGCCGAGCAGTGCCAGCTCGGCGATGGCCCGCGCCGACGGCAGGCGCACGCCGCTGTCCACCGTCGGGCAGCCAACTGCCTCGGCCAGCACCTCGGGATGACGTGTCCAGCCCGTCCCGGCGGTCAGTATGCGGGGCCGATCAATCAGGGGCACCTGCTCCGGCGGGCAGACGCGCTCGGCGATGACGGGTTCGGGCAGCCGGCCGGCCGCCGTGTCGAATCCGCCGAAATAGACGCCACCGGCCCGCGCGTCGATCGCCACCGCGACCAGACCATCGCCCCGCTCCGCCGCTGCGACCCAGGCCATGGCCGCCAGATTGGACACCGGCGCCACCGGCACGCCGAGACCCTGTGCCAACCCCTGGGCGCAGGCCACGCCGATGCGCACACCGGTGAAGGCGCCGGGACCGCGGCCGACGGCCAGACGCTCGAGATCACCGAATCCGGCGCCCAGCTCTTCCATGACTTCGTGGATCATCGGCATCAGCGCATCGGTGTGGCCGCGCCCCAGGTCGACGAAGCGCTGCGCCCAGCGGCCATTGATCCGCGCGGCGACCGAGCAGGCCTCGGTCGCGGTATCCAGCGCCAGCAGGTTCATGCCGACACCTCGCGCAAAAAGCCGAGAATCTTGTTTCGGTCCGTTTCCACCGGGAACGGCGGCAAGCTGTTGAGAAAGGCCTTGCCGTAGCCGGTGCGATAGATCCGCGGGTCGAAGATCACCAGCACGCCGCGATCGTCGCTGCCCCGGATCAGTCGTCCGGCGCCCTGCTTCAGCGTCATCGCCGCATGGGGAATCTGGTAGTCGCGAAACGGGTCCAGGCCCTGTGCCTTGAGATGCTCCACGCGCGCCTGGATCAGCGGATCGCCGGGCGCGAGAAACGGCAGTCGGTCGATCATCACCAGGCGCAGAGCCCGTCCCGGCACGTCCACGCCCTCCCAGAATGACTGGGTCCCGACCAGCACGGCGTTGCCGTCCGTGCGGAATGCGTGCAGCAGCGCATGCTTGGAGCGTTCGCCCTGCTGGAGCACCGGCATGTGCAGGCGCTCGCGCAGCCCATCGGCATATTCGCGGACCGCCGCGTGGCTGGTGCAGAGCAGGAAGGCGCCACCGGCGCTGGCGTCGATCAGCTCGGCCGCCAGTTCGATCACCTCGGCCCGGTAGTTCGGGGCCCTCGGGTCCGGCATTGACGGCAGGAACAGCCGCGCCTGCCGGTCGAAATCAAAGGGGCTGTCGAATTCGGCTTCGCGGGCATCCTCGGCGCCGATCTCGCGCTTGAAGTGATCGAATTTCCCGTCCACCGCCAACGTCGCCGACGAGAAGATCCATGCGGCCGGCTCGCGCTCGCGACTGGCCTGGAAGCGATCGGCGATCACCAGCGGCGTGGAACGCAATGCGAAATTCGAGCGGCTCACCTCCGCCCAGCGGACATGTTCGACATCCTCGCCGCTGATCAGCGCCCTCAACCGCGTCGCGAGCACCGTGGCGCGCTGCGCGCAACTGGCCAGGCCATCGGTGGCCTGCTCCAGCGGCTCCAGCCGCGCACAGACCGTCGTCAGCGACGAGCCCAGGGCCTCCAGCGCCGTTCGCGCCGCGTTGTTGCCGAATGCGGATTCCCAGGCCTGACGGCCGCCGACGCGCGGCAGTTGCCGAAACAGCTGATCCACAGTCGCCGACAGCGCCTGCAATTCATCGACCAGCTCCGGATCGGCCAGGCCCGCCTGCTCGGCCTCGCGCTGCGCGTCTCCGGACAGTTCACGCAATTGCCGCGCTGAGATCGCATACCCGAAGAACTGGCCGGCGATCTCGGGCACCTGGTGCGCCTCGTCGACGATGACGATGTCCGCGCCTGGCAGCAGTTCGGCGAACCCGGTGTCCTTCAGCGCCAGATCGGCGAACAGCAAATGGTGGTTCACGACCACGACATCGGCCGCCTGCGCCTTGCGCCGCGCGTCCATCACCCAGCAGTCCTCGAACCGGGGGCAGCGCTGGCCCAGACAGTTGTCGGCGGTGGAGGACACGTGAATCCGCACCGGGGCGTCCTCGTTCAGGCCATCCACGCCGGCCAGATCACCGTCGCGGGTATGCCCCGCCCAGCGCCGGACACGTTGCAGATCGCGCCGCACCGACGGCGACAGCGCGCCGTCCTCCAGGGCCTGTTCCATGCGGTAGAGGCACAGGTAATTTGAACGTCCCTTGAGCCGCGCGATGCGGCCGCCCACCTCCAGCGCGTCGCGGGCGGCCGGCAGATCACGTTCGAAGAGCTGGTCCTGCAACGCACGCGTGCCGGTGGAGATCAGCGTGCGCCGTCCGCTCAGCAGTGCCGGGACGAGATAGGCCAGCGTCTTGCCGGTGCCGGTCGCCGCCTCGACAACCAGTGGCTTGCGGGTCTCGATCGCGTCGACGACCGCCTCGGCCATGGCGGATTGCTGGGCCCGGGGCGTGTAACCCGGAAACGCGAGTGACAGCGGACCGCCGTGGGAGAAGGCGCGCGAGACGGCGCTCATCGGCACGCCGCCGCGGGTTGGGCGATCACGTCTGCGACAGCTCCGCCTGTTCGGCGGCGCGGGCGGCCTCGGCCGCCTCGGCCTGGTTGCCCTCCGCGCGCCACGCGGCCTCGGCGATACGCCACGCCGGTCCCAGCACGTATGGGTTGCTGGACGCGAGCGCGCGCGCGCGGCGCGCCATCTGCCGTGCCTGATCGGTGTCGGCCTGTTCGAGATGAATCTGGCCGAGCAGCAGCCACAGGAACGCATTGCGGGGTTCGATGCGCAGTGCCCGTTCCAGCTGTGCGGCGGCACCCTGCAAGTCCCCCTGCTGCCGCTGTGCCGCAGCCTGATCAGCCAGTGCGATCGCGGCCGGGCCAGCCACATCACGCAGGTTCCGGGGCCCGGAGAAGCTGGGAATGGCTTCGGGTTCGCTCGGTGGCAGTGGTTCGGCCTCGCCCCACGGTCGTGACTCGACAGGCGCTGTCTCACGGGACGAGCTCCTCGTCCTCCCGCGGTCTCCGTAGGCCCCGCTGTCATCGCCGACAACCGGCGGCTCCGGGTACGGCCACACCGGTTCGCGTTGACCTTCCTGACGCAGGGTGCCGCAGCCGCCGAGCAGCAGCCCGAGCAGCAGGCTCGTGACGAAATGCTTCATGATCCGAATAGTCGTTCCCAGAAACCGTTGCCCTGTTCGGCCTGCCGGGCGCAGGGAGCCCACTCGACCGGCGCCGAACCAGGCAGATACGGTACCAGCACACGGTCCTGACATTCAGTGTCGGCCAGCGCGTCCATGGCGGGAACCACCCAGGTCGGCTCGGCGCCGCCAGCGCCGTAGAGATCCACCGGCCGCGGATCCAGCGAAGCCATCAGCCGCGCCCAGAGCTGCAACGCTCCGGACGCGCCGGTCAGCGCAGCCGGCTTGTTGTCGTCGCGGCCCACCCAGACCGTCGCCTGCACGTCGCTGCCGAAGCCGGCGAACCAGCTGTCACGCAACTCGTCGGTGGTACCGGTCTTCCCGGCCAGGGCGCTGGATCGGAAATAGCGGGCGGCGCTGCGGGCGGTGCCGTCGATCATCACGCGATTCATCGCCCATTGCAGCAGGGAAACGGCCCCGGCGTCCGGACCACCGCGCAGCTTGCGGGCGAATCGCTCCAGCGGCTGACCTTCGCGATCCTGCACGTCGCGGATCGCCTGCAACGGGGTCACGAAGCCGCCGGCGCCGATGGAGTTGTAAAGCTGGGCGACTTCCAGCGGCGATCGTTCCACCGCGCCCAGCGCCAGCGACGGCAGCGGCGCGGGCTTGGTGTCGTCGCCAAGCAGCACGTACTGGCGGGCGACATCCTGCATGCCGACATCCAGCGCCAGGTGCACCGTCGCCAGGTTGTAGCTCTTGGACAGCGCCTCGAAGATCGGAACATCACCGTGCAGCTCCTGATCGTAATTCTCGGGCATCCATACGCTGCCATTGGGCATGTCCAGGCGCACCGGTGCATCGGGAATCAGGGTCGTCAGCCGGTAGCGCTCGGGTTCCGACAGCGCCGCCAGATAGACCAGCGGCTTGGCCAGCGAACCGATCGGCCGCTTGGCGTCCAGCGCGCGGTTGAAGCCGGCGTAACCGGCCTGCCGCCCACCGACCAGCGCCAGAATCTCGCCGGTCTCCACCGAGGTCACCACGGCCGCCGATTCCAGCGTGCCGGACTCGATGTCGCGCCCTCGTTCAATCGCGTCCAGCCCCTCACGAATCGCCTGTTCGGCAACCGCCTGCACCCGGGGATCGAAAGCGGTGAATATGCGCAGCCCTTCGCTGGTGAGGTCTTCCTCACGGTACTGCGCCTGCAGCTGACGACGGACCAGATCCACATAGGCCGGATACTGCGAGGTGCCGCGATCGCCGCGTGCACGGACGCCCAGATCGGCCTCGGCGGCCTGCCGCGCCTCCTCGGGCGCGATCAGCTGATCCTCCTCCATCCGGTTGATGACCAGATTGCGCCGGGCCAGCGCCCGCTCCGGATTGCGCCGCGGGTTGTAGTACGACGGGCCCTTGACGATGCCGATCAGCAGCGCGATCTCCTCGGGCAGCAGCTCACTGAGCGGCTTGCCGAAATAGAACACGCTGGCCAGACCAACGCCGTGCACCGCGCGCGGACCGTCCTGTCCCAGGTACACCTCGTTCAGATAGGCCTCGAGGATTTCCTCCTTGCTGTAGTGAATCTCCAGCAGGATGGCCATCAGCGCTTCCTTGGCCTTGCGCACCCAGGTCCGCTCGCTGCTGAGGAAGAAATTCTTGATCAACTGCTGGGTGATGGTGCTGCCACCCTGCACCACCCCGCCAGCCTGCACATTGGCCCAGGCCGCGCGCGCGATGCCGCTCCAGTCGATGCCGTAATGCGAGTAGAAATCGCCATCCTCGACCGCGATCAGTGTCTGGATCAGCAGCGGTGGAACATCCTCCAGGCGCACCAGTACCCGGTCTTCGCCGTGCTTCGGAAAGATGCTCCCGATCAGCATCGGATCCAGGCGCATGATCGGCACCGTCCCGCCGTCCTGACTCTGAATGCCGCGGATACCGCCGTCACCAAACCCGATGGTGACCCGACGCGCCGGTTCGACACCGTCCCAGAACTGGAAGCCGCGCGACGCGAGTTCCAGGCTGTCACCCCGCAGGGAATAGGTACCCGGCCGCTCGACGGTGCTGCGGGTGCGGTAACCGATGCGACGCAACTCGTGCACGACATCCTGTGGACCAAGACGCTTTCCGGCGTAGAGCTCCAGCGGCGCCGCGTAGATCTGCGCCGGCAATGCCCAGCGCACGCCATCGAAGCGGGCCCGCAGCTCGGCGTCCAGGCGGAAGGTGTAGAGCGCCAGAGCAGACGCTGCCAGGCAGAGAACAACCAGCCCGGCGACAAGCAATCGATGGCGCATCAAATCGTTGGAATTACGGCCGGAAAACAGCCGAAATCATAGCAGACGGAGGGCACGCCCCCGCTGCCGGAGGGATGACTCAGGTCGACCCTTCGAGCTCCGCCTGGACCTGCGCCAGACTGGTGTGGCGGACATCCTTGCCCTGGATCAGGTAGATCACGTATTCGCTGATATTGCGGGCGTGATCCCCGATGCGCTCCAGTGCGCGAATGGCCCATTGCAGGTCCATCACGGGCCGGATCGTGCGCGGATCTTCCATCATGAACGTCAGGCACTGACGGGAGATCGACTCGAAATCGGCGTCGACCTTGCTGTCTTCCTTGGCGATCTCCAGCGCCTCCTCGGCATCCAGCCGCGCGAATGCATCAAGCACCCGGTGCACCATGGAGGAGACCCTGCGCCCCATCGCCTCGACCGCGGGCAGCGATCCATTCGGCGGTGGATTGGACGCCAGCCGCGTGGCCATGCGTCCGATCTTCTCGGCCTCGTCACCGATCCGCTCCAGATCGGTGATCGTCTTGACCACGGCCATGATCAGCCGCAGGTCGGTGGCGGCCGGCTGCCGGCGCGCCAGCACGCGAATGCACTCCTCGTCGATGCCGACCTCCATGGCGTTGACCTTGTAGTCACGGTTGGCGACCTGCTCGCCCAACTCGCCGTCAGCCTCGGTCAGCGCGCGCACGGCCTCGGAGACCTGCTGCTCCACCAGGCCACCCATGGTCAGTACCCGCTGTCGGATATCGTCCAGCTCAGCGTTGAACTGCTTGGAGATATGGGTATTCAAGTGGAGATCGGTATGGCTCATCGCATGCACCTATTGCGTACCGTTATCCATAGCGACCGGTGATGTAATCCTCGGTCTGCTTTTTCTCGGGATTCGTGAACAGCTGGTCCGTTTCGCCGTACTCGACCATCTCGCCCAGATACATGAAGGCGGTGTAGTCGGACACGCGTGCGGCCTGCTGCATGTTGTGGGTCACGATCAGGATCGTGAATTCCTTCTTGAGTTCGGCGATCAGTTCCTCGACCTTCAGCGTCGAGATCGGATCCAGCGCCGAACAGGGTTCGTCCAGCAGCAACACGTCGGGCTGGATCGCGATCGACCGGGCGATGACCAGACGCTGCTGCTGACCACCGGACATGCCCAGCGCCGACTCGTTCAGCCGGTCCTTGACCTCGTCCCACAGCGCCGCGCCCTTGAGCGCCCATTCCACGGTCTCGTCCAGCACGCGCTTCTTCTTCACGCCCGCCAGACGCAGCCCGTAGGCGACATTCTCGTAGATCGATTTCGGAAACGGGTTCGGCTTCTGGAACACCATGCCGACCTGCCGGCGCAGACGCGCGACATCCACATCCTTGTCGAAGATGTTCTTGTCGCCCAGGCGAATCTGGCCAGTGATGTGCACCGTGTCGACCAGGTCGTTCATGCGGTTGAAGCAGCGCAGCAGCGTGGACTTGCCGCAACCGCTGGGGCCGATGAACGCCGTGACCTCACCCTTCTTGATGTCGAGGTTGATGTCCTTGAGGGCCTGCTTGTCGCCGTAGAACAGGTTCAGGCCGTCCACCGTCATCGCGACATCGGACGCATTCGGCGCTTCGGCACGCGCGCCAATGCCTTCGACATCGAGCGTCTCGATGTAGGCGTCCTTGTCCTTGCTTCGCATGGGTTGCTCCATAAATCTTTCGGCTACTGCAATGCTCTGACGTGAGTGGTCGGGCTAGTGTTCCAGTGCCCGGTAGCGTTCCCGCAACCGGTTGCGAATCCGCACGGCGGCGAGATTCAGTATGACGATCACCAGGACCAGTAACAACGCGGTCGCGTAGACCAGCGGACGCGCGGCTTCCACATTGGGGCTCTGGAAGCCGACATCGTAGATGTGAAAGCCCAGGTGCATGAATTTCCGGTCCAGATGCAGGTACGGAAAGTTGCCGTCCAGCGGCAGTGACGGCGCCAGCTTAACCACACCGACCAGCATCAGCGGCGCCACCTCGCCGGCGGCGCGGGCGATGGCGAGAATCAGCCCGGTCATCATCGCCGGGCTGGACATCGGCAGCACGATCTTCCACAGCGTTTCCGCCTTGGTCGCGCCCAGCGCCAGACTGGCCTCGCGCAGCGATCGCGGGATGCGCGCCAGCCCCTCCTCGGTGGACACGATCACCACCGGCAGCGTGAGCAGCGCCAGCGTCAGCGACGCCCAGAAGATGCCCCCGGTGCCAAAGGTCGGCGATGGCAGCGCCGCCGGGAAGAACAGCTCGTCAATCGAGCCGCCAAGCGCGTAGACGAAGAAGCCCAGACCGAACACGCCGTAGACGATGGATGGCACACCGGCCAGGTTGTTCACCGCGATGCGGATGATGCGGGTGACCACACCCTGCTTGGCGTACTCGCGCAGGTACAGCGCCGCGACCACGCCGAACGGCGTGACGAACACCGACATCAGCATGACCATCAGCACAGTGCCGAAGATCGCCGGAAATACCCCGCCTTCGGTGTTGGCCTCGCGCGGCTCGTCGCTGACGAACTCCCAGACCTTGGCGAAGTAGAACGAGATCTTCGCCACCAGCCCCATCGCGTTCGGGCGGTAGCCGCGCACGACCTCGGCGAGCGACACGGTCACGGTTCGCCCGTTCTGCACCTGCACCGTGATGCTGTCCCGCTGGATCTGCTCGTTCAGTGATTGCAATTCCTGCTGCAGTTCCGCGTACTCGGCGTTCAGTTCGCTGCGCTGACGTTCGATCTCCGCCATCGCCTGCTCGGACTGGTTGTCGTTCAGCTCCATCCGCCGCTCGCGCAGCCGCAGCTGCTCCAACGCGTAGTTGATGGCGCCGATGTCGCCCTCCTGAACACGCTCGATCTGGTGATGCAGGTCACGCGCACGACCGTGACGCTCGCGGAATTCCTCCCACAAGTCGCCCTCGCCGACCGATGCTCCCTGCTCGCTGATCTGGATCAGGTACCCGTAGAGGTCACCCCACTCGAGTCGCTCGAAGACGCTGAGCTCCTCGGGCGTCGTACGCTGCTGAATCCAGTCGTCGAGCAGATAGCGGAAGTCGGCGCCGTACACATCACGGTTGGCGACCTTGACCAGACGGCGTTCGTAGAATTCCTGATCATCGCTGACGTTGATGCCCGCGGATTGCAGCCGTGCCGTGCTGACGGTCTCGCTGTAGCCCAGCTGGGCGACCAGCGGCGTCGGCTCCTTGCCCGGCTCGACGTAAACCGCCTCGATCAGCGGTGACGGCCAGAAGTGGCCCAGACCGCGAATCGCGATCAGCGCCAGCAGCCCGACGACCAGCAGACCCGCGAGTGCCACGGCGCCTCCGGTCATCCACACCCAGGGAGCGCCCGAGGCGTACCACTCGCCGAATGTGCCCGCGCGGGTCCGGGTGATCTGGGTCGGCTCACTCATAGCGTGCTGTACTTGCGACGGAGACGCTGACGGACGACCTCGGCCAGCGTGTTAAAGAAGAACGTGAACATGAACAGCACCAGCCCGGACAGGAACAGCAACCGGAAGTGGGTGCTGCCGACCTCGGATTCCGGCATCTCGACCGCGATGTTGGCGGACAGCGTGCGCATGCCCTGGAAGAGGCTCATGTCCATGATGGGCGTATTGCCGGTGGCCATCAGCACGATCATGGTCTCGCCGACCGCGCGGCCCAGACCGATCATCACCGCCGAGAACATGCCGGGGCTCGCGGTCGGCAGAACCACGCGCACCATCGTCTGCCACGGCGTCGCGCCGAGGGCCAGCGAGCCC
This sequence comes from uncultured Salinisphaerales bacterium, assembly GCA_937896565.1. Classification (GTDB taxonomy): domain Bacteria; phylum Pseudomonadota; class Gammaproteobacteria; order Nevskiales; family OUC007; genus Abyssibacter. Next base: position 1,713 of record CALBOV010000107.1, on the reverse strand, counting down.
TGGGACAACTGCTTGGGTACGGAGAACACCGCGTCCTCGGCGATCGAGAAGATCGTCGGAATCACCGCGAAGCCCATGGCCAGTCCCACCACCAGCGCGTTGCGCTGATCGTAGGTGATGCCCATCTCGTTGTTGAGCCACAGCGGCATGCTGCCGCCGAACAACCAGGCCTCCACCGGTCGCGACAACGCGAACGCGAACCAGGTGACGAGAATCACCACCGGAATCAGCAGCGCCGGCACCCAGCCGTCCGGCACCCGATGTCGGATCGCGGCCGGGAACCGTGTCCAGACGAATCCGGACAGCGGGATCGCGAGCGGCAGGAACAGGATCAGCAGGAACGCGCCCGGCATGTTCAGTTCCAGTACCGGCGCCAGCCACAGCCCGGCGAGGAACCCGAGGATGACCGTCGGAAGCGCCTCCATAATCTCGATGGTCGGCTTGACGATCTGGCGCAGGCCCGGCGACATGAAATAGGCGGTGTATACGGCGCCGAAGATTGCCAGCGGCATCGCGAACAGCATGGCGTAGAACGCCGCCTTCAGCGTGCCGAAGGACAGCGGCATCAGACTGAACTTGGGTTCGAAGTCGCTGGTGGCCGACGAGGACTGCCAGACATAGTCCGGCTCCGGGTAGCTTTCGTACCAGACCTTGCCCCATAGCGCGGACAGCGAGACTTCCGGATGCTCGTTGTGAATATCGAACACGGTGATCATGCCGTCCCGGCCCTCGACCAGCAGACGGTCGGCGCGCGGTGCCAGCGCGATGTCCTTGATCGCGCCCTCGATCACCGTTTCGTTCAACAATTCACGATGCGATGTCGCGTAGTAGATCGCGAGTCGCCCCGCGGAATCGGCCGCGATGAAGCCCCGCCGACGTTGTTCGATGTCCACCGCGGAGATCATTGCCTCGCCAGGTGCCTCGAACTCCCGCACCTTTTGCAGCCGCCAGCCGGCACCGGTGTCGCGCACCGGGAACAGCTGAGAGATCCGTCCATCCGAGGTGGTGACGAGCACGGAAATGCCGCCGTTGAGATAACGCGCGTCGATCACGTGCGCGTCGGGTCCGGCCACGGTCACCGGACCCAGCCGCTCCGGCGAGTCCAGATTGCGGATATTGGTGGTGATGACCTCGCCAGCGTCGGTTAGCGCATGCAGCCAGGTTTCGGCGGGATCAAGCAGGATGCGTTCGATCCTGCGTTCCGGAGGCAACTCGAACTGGACGGTGCCCCGCTCGTCCTCGGTCAATTCACCGGTGCCGCCGAACAGGCCGACTTCCTGCTCGAAGCGCACCAGCTCGATACGGCCATCGCCCATCGCGGCGGCGACCAGCAGGGAATCGTCGCTGGCGCGCACCTCCAGTGCGTGCACGCCCGTCAGCCCCGTGTCGATCGCGGTTTCACCGTAGGGATAGGCCAGGCTGGACGAAATCGTCCGACCGTCGTCGTTAAAGCGAAGTCGGTGCTGTTGCCGGGCGATCATCAGCCGGCCATCGTCCATCAAGGCGCCGAACAGGCCTCGGTTCTGGTCGATGTTGTCGAACTGCGCAAGCGCCGCGCCGTCCGGGATGGGCAGCTGGGTTTCGCCGCGCAGTTCGCCGGTCAGCACATCGAAGAAACGCACCCGCCCCGATGCACTGACATGCGTAGCGACCTCGGCCTGCTCCTCCACGGTGAGCATAACCGCGGGCTCGCTGATCGGATTGCTGTACCGG
>CALBOV010000106.1 GCA_937896565.1 uncultured Salinisphaerales bacterium | reverse complement strand
GTACCGGGTCAAGAGCCCCTCGATCCAGGTCGGGCCACTGGAGATGCGGCCCGCGGAGCGCCGCGTCCTCATGGCGGGCGAGGAGATCGAACTGACCGTCCGCGAGTACGCCCTGCTCGAGCTCTTCGCTCACCGGGCGGGTGAGCTCGTCACGCGCGAGGAGGTTCACAACAGCCTCTACCGGGAGCGCGGCGCGGCCACGTCCAACGTGGTCGACGTCTACGTCGGCTATCTGCGCCGCAAGCTCGAGGCGCGTGAAAAAACGATCCGGGTGCTCAAGCGTCGCGTGAAGGAGCGCGATGATTCCCTGGCGACGCCGATGACGACGCTGGAGCAGAACATCGCCCTCGGCAAGATCGTGGCGATGAAGACGCAGCAGCTCATTGAAGAGCGGCGCGAGCTGCAGGAGGCGCTGGCTGAGCTGGGACGCGCCCAGGCCATGCTGCTCCAGGCTCAGAAAAAGGAATCCATCGGTCAGCTCGCCGCCGGTGTTGCCCACGAGATCAACACGCCCACTCAGTACGTACGGGACAACGTCGAGTTCGTCAGCAAGGCCCAGAGCATGATCGCCTCATTGTTCGACGCCGCCTGCGCCCTGGCGGATACGGCCGAGGCGCATGACGCGACCCGGGAGGCCGCGGTGGCGTTTCGTCGCCAGCTCAAGCGGTCCAAGTTCAGTTTTCTGAAGGTGCAGGTGCCGGCCGCACTGGATCAGTCGCTGGACGGGTTGCGCCGCATCTCCCGCATTGTCGGGGCGATGAAGGAGTTCTCCCATCCGTCCGCTGGCGAGAAGGAGCAGGTTGACCTGCATGCGCTGGCGGAAACCACGGTCACCGTGGCGCGCAACGAATGGAAATACGTCGCCAGCCTGACCATCCGCTGTGAAGGCGAGGTGCCACCTGTTTGCTGCCTGCGCGACGAGATCGCCCAGATGCTTCTGAACCTGGTCGTGAACGCCGCCCACGCCATCGAGGACACGCTGGAACCGGGCGTCAAGGAGTTGGGACGCATTGAGGTCGTGCTCGCTCCGTACGGGGACACGCATGTCGAGATCCGCGTGATCGATGATGGCGGCGGCATCCCGGATTCGGTGCGCGAGAAGGTGTTCGACCCGTTTTTCACCACCAAGGCTGTGGGCGAGGGCACCGGACAAGGGCTGGCGATTGTTTACTCCACCGTCGTCGACAAGCATGGCGGCGTGGTGTTCTTCGAAACCGAAGTCGGGGGCGGCACCGAGTTCGTTGTTCGTCTGCCCATCGACGGGAGCAGCGAAACATGACGCCGATGCGACTGATGTTTGTCGACGACGATGAGCGCGTTCTGGGTGGCATCGAACGGACGCTGTTCATGTGCGATCGCGATTGGGAGGCGGAGTTCGCCACCAGTGGCGCCGAGGCATTGTTGATGCTGGAAGATGATCCCGTCGACGTGGTGATCAGCGACATGCGCATGCCGATGATGGACGGCGCGCAGTTCCTGCGAACCGTGCGTGACCGCTGGCCGGAGACCGTCCGCATCATGCTGACGGGGCAGACGGAGCAGGAGGCAGCCCTGCGTGCGCTGGATGTCGCCCAGCAATTCCTGTCCAAGCCTTGTGAGAGCACGGTGCTGGTCGAAACCATTGATCGCGCAACCTCGCTGCAATCGCTGTTGCGTGACGATTCGATTCAGGTCGCGCTGGACAAGGCGGGGCAGCTGCCTCCCATCCCGACCATGTATGCCCGCCTGGCCCACCTGCTGGAAAATTCGCAGGCCAGAGCCTCGGAAGTCGCCGAGGTTGTTGGCGCCGATCCCGCGCTGGCCGCAAAGGTGCTGCAGCTCGCGAACTCCGTATCGCTCTACGCGGGTGCGGAGGCCGGTGACATTGCCGAAGCGGCCAAGCGGATCGGTTTCCGCATGCTGGCTGTTCTGGTTCTGGCCACGGAAGTTCATGCCCGATTCTCCGGCCCCGCGGCCGAGTTGCTGCGGCAGCGGTCGGTGCTGGCATCCAGAATCGCCGGACAGATCTGCAGTGTGTACGCCGTGCGGGAAACGGTGATGACCGCCGCCTTGCTGGCGGATGTGGGCGTGCTGCTTGATGGAGTCGAGCGATCCCCATTGGGCGTCGACGCCCAGAGCGCTCCGACACATGCGGAGATCGGTGCGTATCTGCTCGGCGCCTGGGGGTTGCATGGGTCGATCGTCGAGGCGGTGGCCCAGCACCGCACACCGGATCGGCTGGAATCCGAGCGTTTCGATGCCGTGGGCGTGGTGCATGTCGCTGTCGCCCTGGCGTATGGCGAGCCCGTGAATGACTTGTTTCTGCAACTGGCGGGTGTCAACGCGCATCTGCCCGCGTGGCGCGCGGTGGCTGATGCGCTCATCCAGAGACAGGCGGCGGCATGAACCCGGCCGTCAGTGCAGGGATGGCTCCGGATGCCGGCGACAAGGAACTGCCACGCATCCTGTGTGTCGACGACGAACCGAATTTGCTGGCGGGACTGGAGCGGACCCTCTTCGAGGGGTTTGATGTCACCACAGCCACCAGCGGTGCACTGGGTCTGGAGTTCGTCGAATCCGAGCCGCCGTTCGCGGTCATCATGTCCGACATGCGCATGCCGGGAATGGACGGCGCAGAATTTCTCGCCCGGGTCCGCGAGCGCAGCCCGAACAGCACTCGCATTCTGCTGACCGGACAGGCCGACACGAAATCAGCCATCGCGGCCATCAACCATGGCGCGATTTTTCGGTACCTCTGCAAGCCGTGTCCCTCGGATGTGCTGATTCCGACCTTGAACGAGGCCGTTGAACGCCACCGCTCGGCGGTGCTTGAACGCGACATGATGGAAACCACGCTTTCCGGCGTTGTGGATTCCATGACCCAGGTGCTGGGCCTGATCGCGCCCTGGGCGTCGATGCGGTCGGCGACGATCCAGGCCTGTGTCAAGCAGGCGGCGGGCACACTGGGCTGGCCGAACGCCTGGATTGGCAACATGGCGGCGGCATTGAGTCATATCGGTTGTGTCAGCGTGCCGTCGGACATTGTCCAACGTGAAATGGCCGGTCTACCGCTTAACGCCGAGGAACGCGAGATACTGGATTCCCATCCGGAGATCGCGTTCAAGCTGTTGCAGGCGATTCCGCGGCTGGATCCGGTCGCCCAGGTGGTGCGGTACCAGAACCAGCCCGCGCCGGTCGATGCGGACCCTGACGTGGTGCTGGGCGCCGAACTGCTGCGCGCGGCGAGCGTTCTGGCGCGTGAGTTGGCGAGTCAGCAGCCGATGGCGCGAGCCCTGGAGGCCGTGGCCGAACTCGATCCGCCGGTGCGCCAGGCTGTCAGGCAGGCGCTGCGGACGGTCAAGCTGCATAGTTGCAACTCCACGCGCAGAGCGCGGGTGAATGATCTGGTCCCGGGTTGGGTGGTGGCCGAAGACATCAAGACACGCCAGGGCGGTCTGGTGCTCGGCGCAGGGCGGGAGCTGACGGTGACGGCCATCATGGCCCTGCGCAATCTGCTGGCCTCTGACGCGATTGAAGAGCCACTGCTCGTCGCCTGCCCGGAAACCGATCAGAGCTTCCCTGGAGCCTAGTTCGCGCGGACTGACCGGGCGGCATTAAACTGATACGTGTCTCCCATCGCTCTTGCACCCGTGACCGAGTCCCGTTCTGAACAGCCCCGTCCCCAGCCGCCCGAAAAGCCCCTGGATTCCGATTGCTGCGAGACGGGTTGTGATCCCTGCGTCTGGGACATGTATTCGGACCAGGTGCGCGCCTACGAGCGGGCACTGAAGGCCTGGCAGGAGCGCAATCCGGAGCCCAGCGAGATCGACTAGCCGGACGGGACCTGGATGCCCGGCATCGCGGCGACGACCAGCCCGCCGACCAGCCAGACGATCGCCAAGACGGCGCCGGTCTTGAGCACCCGCTCCCCGCCCGAGCTGCCGCCATGGTCATGGTGGTGACCATGCGAACCGTCGCGTCCTGACCACCACAGCCAGCCGAGCACGGCACTGACGCCCAGGAAGATCAGGTTCAGCACGAAGCCGTAGTTCAGCTTGAACAGGTCACGCTGCTGCTGGCCGCCGCCACCGCCCTGGCTGTCCGGCAACAGATCGAAGGCGGCCAGTCCGTAGTGCATGGCCAGCGACACCGCGACCAGCCCCGACAGCAGCATGACGAGGATGTAGATCGCCATCTTCCAGCCGTAGTACTGCGCATTGATCCGCAGCACGGGCAACACGACGAGATCGGAAAAGATGAACGCCATGACACCGGCGAAGCTCACGCCGTGGTCGAAGAGCAGGGCGGCCAGCGGAATGTTGCCCATCGAGCCGATGAAGGTCGCGAAGGCGGCGATCGGCCCGATCAGCGTCTGCGCCAGCACCGCGCCAAAGCCCGGTTGGCTGCCATCGCCGCCGGAGCCCACGAACAGCGTCTCGAAAAATGCCTCGGGCACGAAGGCGGCGATGATGCCGGCGATGGTGAAACCCACCAGCACGTCCTTCCACACCATCTGCCACTCCATCACGTAGGAGCGGGCGATGGCGGTCCAGCCGTCGCGTGAGCGCAGTTTGTCCCGGGCCGATTCGGTGTCGCCATGGTCGTGCTCGTCGTCCTCGCCCAGCCGCTCCCGGGCCTGCTTGAGCAGGCGCTTCGGGCGGGTAATGCGGATGAACAGCCAGGCGAAGCCAATCAGCAGCAAACCGCCGACGTATTCGCCAACGACGAAATGCCAGCTCAGGAACAGGGCGATGACGATGCCCAGCTCGATGACCAGGTTGGTCGATGCGAGCAGAAAGGCCATCGCGGGCGCCAGCCCGGCGCCTTTCTGGAACAGCGCGCGGGTGGTCGACAGCGCGGCGAAACTGCAGGAGCTGGAGATGAATCCGAAGAAGGTCCCGAGAGCCATGCTGCGCGGGCCGGCTGTGCCCATGAGCCGCTGCATGCGGGCCTGGGTGACCAGTACCTGGATCAGGCTGCTGATCAGATAGCCGAGGGCGAAGGCCCACAACGCCATCCAGAAAAAACCGGTGCTGGTGAGCGCGGCCTGCGCCCAGTGTTCGAGAAAACCATCCATGTCGACTCCGGTGACTGCGGTGATGCATCCATGCATCGGGTAGTGCGCCCGTAATAGCCGACAGGACTGATCCGTCAGTGTTCCCCGCGGATCAGCTCATTCGCCCGCGAGCGACTCGATCCACACTGGCGCAGCGAAGGCGATGGACTCGCCCTCCGCGTTGTCGACGCGGAGGTAGTACCAGCGACGCGCATCGGTTGCCGTCACCGTGGTGGACAGCTCATGCGTGGCGGATTCGGCGACGATTTCGCCACCGCTGGTAATGAGTTGCAGCCGGCCCACGAACGGTCCGCCATCGCGATGTTCCACGTGGACGGTGATGGGCACGTCGGTCCCAGGTT
>CALBOV010000105.1 GCA_937896565.1 uncultured Salinisphaerales bacterium | reverse complement strand
GGGAGGAGCGGCTGACGGTGCTGGACGGGCTGGCGCCGGATTTACCGACGGACAAGCCGCGGTACCTGATGGGTGTCGGTACGCCCAGAGACCTGATCGAAGCCATCGACCGTGGCGTGGACATGTTCGATTGCGTGATGCCGACACGTAACGCCCGCAATGGCCATTTGTTCACCAGTGATGGTGTCGTGCGCATCCGCAATGCGAAGCATCGCGAGGATCCCGCACCGCTGGACGCCAGCTGTTCCTGCTACACCTGCCGGAATTACTCGCGCGCCTATCTCTACCACCTGCATCGCTGCAACGAGATTCTTGGCGCGAGGCTGAACACCATCCACAACCTCCACCACTACCTGGATCTGATGCGGCACGCGCGCGAGGCCATCGAGCAGGGCCGATGGGCCGCGTTCCGGGATGCGATGCTGCGCCGCTACGCGACTCCGCCCGGTGCGTGATTGCTAGGGAAACCCGGCCCGTTCCATTCGGATTGCGCCTGATTACAGGCCATGCAGCGTTGCTCGTCGTTCATTTGGAATAACCAAACTTCGCTCCTCGCGCCTTGCATGGCCTGTATTCAGGCAGCAACTTGGCGGTGGGAATAAATCGGTGTTTCCCTAGGTGCCGAGCAGCGCCTGCATTGCATCGACATGGCGGGCCAGCGCCTGCGTGCCGGTCTCGGTCAGCGCGTACCAGGTCACCGGTTTCCTAGCCTCGAAGGTCTTTTCGGCCGAGATGTAACCGGCGTCCTCCAGCTTGCGCAACTGCGCGCCGAGACTCCCGTCGGTTTGGTCCAGCAGGGTCTTGAAGCGGGTGAAATTGATCCGGTCCTGCTTGCGCAGCAGCACGCAGATCGCCAGCCGGATTCGATGTTCCAGCAGTCGATCTAGGTCCGCGAGGGCCTCCGGGTTCATGCGTCCGCGCGGCTGCGAACGGCGGCGATGAGCAGGCTGACGCACATCAGGATGCCGGTTGCCGTCCAGGTGTAGGGCGGTGCGACCAGTACCAGAACGACATAGCCGATCGCCAAAATGGCCGCCGGCACGACCAGCATCCGATCCAGGTGGGTTGCGGCCAGTCCGTAGACAAGCGCGGCGATCAGGAGGAAATTGCTGCTGAGCCAGGCGATCGGCATGCCGTTGATCGCTGGCAGCATCGCAAGAAAGAACGCGATCGCGGCCAGGCCCCAATGCCAGCCGTATCGCGCCGCGAGCGCCTGGTTGGTCGCACCCTCGCGGCGGCTGGCGCGATGTCCCAGCGCGAAGCTGAGCAGGCCGCCGACGGGGCCCGCAATGCCCCAGAACAGCCCGGTCACCTGCGGCCGGATGTCGGGCAGGGAAAATCCGATCAGCGTGATCACCGCCCACAGGACGTAGATTGCCGGGACGCCGCGGTCGAAGTTTGCTTTCCGGACGACATTGGCGACATAGGCGAGATCGTCCTTGGTGGTGGCTTGATGTTGCATGGTTGTCTTCGAGTTCTCTGAAATTCAGAGTAGATGATGCCTTCCAAGCCTGCGCTTGTAAAGTGCTTTCATTTTGAAAGTTGAGTGTGCCCGGGCGGTGGCACAATCGCGAGATGGGAGACGAAACAATGCAGATCGCGCTATCGGCGGCAGAGGTCGAGCGGCTGTTGCACGCCGGGTTGCCGGGCGCGAGTCACCTCAAGGTGGTTGCGCTGGAGCCGGGGGCGGTGACCGTGCGGATGCCGGTGAATGACCTGATGGTCCGGCCGGGCGGGACGTTGTCCGGCCCATCGATGTTCGCGGCGGCGGATGCGGCGATGTACGCGGTGATTCTCGGGCATCTCGGCGCGGAACTGCTGGCCGTGACGACCGATACCAATATCCACTTTCTGCGCCGGCCCGCGATGCAGGATATCGAGGCGCGTGCGCGAATTCTGAAGCTGGGGCGGCGCCTGATCATCTGCGCCGTCGACATCCATACCGTGGATGACCCGGAACCGGTGGCGGTCGCCACCGGAACCTATTCGGTGCCGCCCAGGCCGGTGATTCCCGGGCCCTAGGCGGTTTTCGCGAGCGGGTTAGCCGCGTTCGAGATTGCGGAACGCGCGGTTCAGTTCCAGATCCTTGGACGACAGATAGGCTTCCAGCCCGCGCAGCTTGCGCTCCAGATGGTCGAAGTCGTCCTCGACGTCATGCAGGTTCGGTGTGTACCCGTCGTCGTCGAAGGCCTCGCTCTCCATCGGGTCGTCGACCGGAATGTCGCGAACGCCCGCCTTGGGTTTCCGTGGCAGCAGGCAGGCCGCGACGATATACGCGATGAACACCGGCCAGGACAGGAAGATCAGGCCCAGCACCATGATGATCCGGACGACCTTGCGATCAACGTCGAAGTAGGTCGCCAGGCCGGCGCAGACGCCGGCGATCCAGCCGTTGTCCGGGTCGCGGTGCAGATTGAGTGAGCGGGTGCGTTTCATGATTTGTGTCTCCAGCCGGGGACTTCGGCATCGAGGATGGCTTCCAGGGCCTCCAGGCGATGACGCATGCGGCGTGCGGACTGCTCGAGTTGCCGGATTTTGGCGTCCTGGTCCTCCGAGCTGACCGGTTTGTGCCGCTTCCAGATCGTGATGTAGTGGAACGCGATCCAGATCGGCGCAACGACGACCAGCAGGATGACGAGCAGTGGAAAGAGTTCGTCCATCGGACTCCCTAGCCTTTCATGGATGATGGATTAGTCAGAAGGGGTGTCCGGCGTGCGAACACGGGCCTTCAACGCCGCCAGCTCCTCTTCAACCTGCTCCGAACTTTCCAGCTCGGCAAATTCGTCCTTCAGGTTCTGGCGACCCAGATCATACGATTCCGCTTCGGCTTCTAGCGAGTCGATGCGGCGCTCGTAGGCTTCGAACTGCGCCATGGCGTCGTCGATCTTCTCGCTGTTGACCTGCTGCTGCACGCGAACCCGCGCCGTGGCCGACCGCTTGCGCATGACGATGGTCTTCTGACGCGCCTTGGCGTCGGCCAGTTTGCTCTTGAGCTTGGCGATGTCGGCATCGAGCTTTTCCTGCTCGGCTTCCAGCGCGTTCAGCTCTTCGCTGATCTCGCTTTGCACGTCGACAATCCGCTGCTTCGCCAGCAGCGCGGCGCGCGCCAGATCATCACGATCATGTCGCAATGCCAGTTCGGCCTTGCGCTCCCATTCCGCGGCGTCGCGGTTCAGGGCGTTGCGCTTGCGCTCCAGCGTCTTCTTGCGGGCGATGGTGCGCACGGAGGTCGAACGGACCTCCACCAGCGTGTCTTCCATTTCCTGAATGATCAGCCGGACCAGCTTTTCCGGGTCTTCGGCCTTGTCCAGCATGGCGTGCATGTTGGAGTTGATGATGTCGGACAGTCGTGAGTAGATTCCCATGGTCGGCTCCAGGTCGATGGTGAATACGGGTCTGCCTTAGTCGGCTTTCTTCGGCGTGGGCTGCTCGACGGTGACGACGTCACGTGTCGGTTCCGGCAGTACCGGCCGAAGAATGCGGAAGGCTTCGTCCTTGATGTGCTCGAGGGCGCGGTTGCCCTGCGACGCGATGGCATGCGACGTCGCCGCGTGAATGGCCTCGCGCACGTTCGGTGCGGCGTGAGCGTTCGAGGAAAGGCTGGCGGCAACAACGGCGGCGATGGCGATAGTGCGGATCATGTCGTAACTCCCTGTGGCGGTGTTTTGCTTACACCCTCTCTATTCCAACACCTGTGCCAGTTTTTTATTTTGTCATAACTATCTGATAATAAAGGAAATTATAGTTTCTCCGCTGTCTCGCCCGTTGCTCTTCGTGGTGTTTTGAACCAGGATTCGGTGAAATTCGCCAGGTTGGTAGCGCATGGATCGAGAAGCAGACTCCCTGATCGGTGAATCCGAGGCGTTTCTCGATTTGCTCGAGCGTCTTTCGCAGGTGGCGCCTCTGGCGAAGCCGGTGCTGGTCATCGGCGAACGGGGCACCGGCAAGGAGCTGGTGGCCGCGCGGCTCCACTATCTGTCGGAGCGCTGGGACCGGCCGTTCATCAAGCTCAACTGCGCCGCAATCAATGAGGAGTTGCTGGAGTCCGAGATGTTCGGACACATCGCCGGTGCCTATACCGGTGCCAGCAAATCCAGGGCGGGGCGCTTCGAGACCGCGGATGGCGGCACGTTGTTTCTCGACGAGCTGGCTTCGATGTCGCTGCGGCTGCAGGAGAAACTGTTGCGCGTGGTCGAATACGGCGAGTTCGAACGGGTCGGGTCCAACGAAACGCGAGAGGTCGATGTCCGCATCGTCGGCGCCGCCAACGTCGATCTACCCGCGCTGGCGTCAGAGGGCCGGTTTCGCGAGGACTTGCTCGATCGCCTGTCGTTCGACGTGCTGACGCTCCCCCCGCTGCGCTACCGGCAGGAGGACATTCTTCCGCTCGCGGAGCATTTCGCCCGGGGCATGGTGAAGCAGCTGCGGCAGGAGTTCTTCGCGGGATTCACGGGTGGCGCCGCGGCGACACT
>CALBOV010000104.1 GCA_937896565.1 uncultured Salinisphaerales bacterium | reverse complement strand
CGTGTTCGACTACGACCTGCCGACCCAGCCACTGCTGATCGACTATCCGAAGAACGGCAAGCTGGTGCCGGCGCTGGTGCAGAACACCAAGATGGGACTGATCTTCGTGTTCGATCGCGCCACCGGCGAACCGCTGGTCCCGATCGTCGAACGCGAAGTCCCGCAGACCGGCAAGGTGCCGGAAGAAATCCTCTCACCCACGCAGCCCTTCCCCGAGGGCATGCCCACGCTGGCGCCGCAGGGCTTTTCGCCCGAGGAGGACAGCTGGGGCTTCACGCCGATCGACAAGTGGCTTTGCAAGCGCAAGGCGCGCAAGTACCTGTCCGGCCCGATCTACACGCCGCCGAGCATCCAGGGGACGATCTTCTCGCCCTCCGTGGGTGGTGGCCCGAACTGGGGCGGCGGCGCCTACGATCCCGACAGCCACGTGATGGTGGTGCCGTCCAACCGCGTGCCGACCATCGTCCGCCTGATTCCGCGCGAGGACTACAGCAGCGAATCCGACGAGCAGGCCATCGAGTCCATGGGGCCGATGCGCTTCGAGGTGGACGGCGCACCCTACGTCTACGAAATCTCGCCGCTGCTATCTCCGCTCGGCGCCCCTTGCAGCGAACCGCCGTGGGCGGCGCTGACGGCGGTGGACATCGTCAAGAAGGAAATCCTTTGGGAAGTGCCGCTGGGCGACGTTGGTGCGATGTCACCACTGCCGTTCTCGCACGTCATCGGCACGCCCGGGGCCGGCGGCCCGTTGCTGACGGCCGGCGGGCTGGTGTTCATCGGCTACACGCTGGACGACTACTTCCGCGCGTTCGACGCGAAGACCGGCGAGACGCTCTGGCAGACCGAACTGCCGGCGGCTGGCACGGCGGTTCCCGTGACCTACGAGGTCGATGGCGAGCAGTACATCGTCATCCCGGCCGGTGGCCACACCATGTACCAGTCCACGCTGGGCGACTCGGTGATGGCCTACAAGCTTCCCAAATCGTGATCGGCAGCCGCCACCAGCAGAATCCGGAGTTCAGACCATGACCAGCACAGCACAATACGACCACATCGTCGTCGGCGGCGGGTCCGCCGGCTGCATCGTCGCGGCAAGACTGGCCGAGAGCGGCGCCAGGGTGCTGCTGCTGGAGGCCGGAGACGAGGCCGGCGATCATCCGGAGACGCTGTCCTCCGACGGCTTCAAGGATGCCTTCGCCAACGACGCGACCATGTTTCACCGCATGGCCTCGCCGCAGATCGACGGCAGCGGCAAGGCCAAGTTCGTGGGTACCGGTCGCGGCATGGGCGGCAGCGGCTCGGTCAACGGCATGGTCTACACCCGTGGCGACGTGCGGGATTTCGAGAACTGGCCGGCTGGCTGGCAGTGGGACGACAACCTGCCGGCATTCCAGGCCATCGAGGACAAGCTGGGCATTCGCAGCCGCGAGCCGACGCCCTTCGTCCAGCGCTTCATCGACGCCGCCTGCGCGGCGGGTCTGGAACGCAAGGACGGCATGAACGACGGTGACCTGCGCGGCGTCGTCGGCGCCAACACCATGAATTTCGAGGGTGAGTGGCGCCGCAGCTCCTACGTCGCCTGGCTGCACGGCAACCGTCCCGCCTCCCTGACCGTGTCCTGCCAGTCGCAGGCCACGCGGATTCTGTTCGATGAGCAGCGCCGTGCCACCGGTGTCGAGTACCGCCAGAACGGCCAGACCAAGCAGGCGACCCTCAGCGGAGAGCTGGTGCTGACCGCGGGGGCGCTGGAAACGCCCCGCCTGCTGATGCTCTCGGGCGTCGGCCCGGCCGCCAACCTCGACGAGGTCGGAATCAGCGTCGTCCAGGACGCCCCCGGCGTGGGCCAGCATCTGCTCGACCATCCCAACGTCGGGCTGGTCTACAAATCCAAGGATCCGGTGGATTTCACCTATCCGCAGGTCTACGCCTTCGACAACGCGGAACGACCCGCCGACGCACCCAAGGACCAGAAGGCTGACACCTGCTTCGTGCTGTTCGCGGTGTCCCCGACCATCAAGCACACCATGCTGCGGATGGGGCCGGTCACGGCGCTGCCGGGCAAGCTGTACCACATCGCTCCGCTGCGGGCGCTGATCCGCGGACTGATCCACCTGATCTTCGCCATTCCGGGCGTGAAGCGCTCGCTGGGCGGAATCTTCGGCCTGCTGGTCATCCTCGGCAAACCGCATTCCCGGGGCAGCATTCGCCTGCGCTCGGCGAATCCGGACGAACCGGCGGATATCGATCTCGCCTACTTCCGTGAAAGCAGGGACAAGGAGATCGTGGAAGCCGGCATCCGGAAAGCCCGATCCATCGCCGCGCAGCCGCAACTGGCGGACTGCCGGCCGCTGAACCCGACGGCCAAACCGGACACCCCTCCGGACAAGCTCTGGGCCGCCATCCACGGCGTGTCGATGACCACCTTCCACTTCGCCGGCACCTGCCGCATGGGAGACGACCCCGACAGCCCTCTGGACAGCGAACTGCGGGTCAAGGGTCTGGCCAACGTCCGCGTAGCGGACGCCTCGGCCATGCCTGAAGTCCCGGTCTCCGCGCTGAATGCACCGAGCATGATGATCGGATATCGGGCCGCTGACTTCATTCTGGGCGAATCGACCCCGTAACTTCAGTCTCGGCACGCAAAGCGACTGAATTTCATGGGCATTTTTGCCCGACTCTGTTCAGTTTGACTGGGCCCGAACGGGCCATTCCGGCGAATTTGACTGTAGCGGAGCACGGAATTGCCCACTGCGGCCGCAGTGCATGTACAGGCCCGGCGTCATTTGCAACGCTAGCCTGGCGTTCCCGCGCACGACAATCGGACAAACCGAGACCGGCGGGAACGGCGACAGGATGGAGGCACATCATGTTCCTTCGGAGCGCACGTTGCGGATGGAGCCCGGCGGGGAACAGCAGCCGGATCCAGCCGGCGGGCATCCGACATCAGGTGCACGACATCGGCCGGATCGCCGATGCAACGTCTCCATCGAATCAAGCGTGCCGCTGACGTAACGCGTCGGCGATCGGCCTGGCGGCCAGACAACGACAAGCACGCGTGGTCGACAATGGAGACAGGGATGGACACAGGTCGCTTCGCGGTACTGACGACGCTGGCACTCAGCCTGGGCATCGTCGCTTCGACAGCCTCGGCGCAATCATCTGACGAGGAGTCGCTGGAGTTCCTGTTCGGAGACGAACCCGCCGAACAGCAGCAGGACGCGTCCTCCGGAAACGAGCAACCGCCGCAGGAAGCGTCCAGCCGCGGCGCGGACACGAACCAGGACGCGGATGACAACCCGGAACCCTACGACGACGTCATCGCCGTCGAGGACGATTCCACAGCCATCCCCGCGGACGACACTCCGCGCCGCAAGCCGGTGGTGGAAGAGGTCATCGTCACCGCGCAGCGCCGCGAGGAGAACCTGCAGGACGTCGCGATCTCCATCACCGTCGTCGACCAGGAGCAGATCAGCAACGCCGACATGACCAACTCGGCGGACCTTGCGAACTACACGCCTTCGCTGTCCAGCAACCAGCGCTTCGGCCCGGAGAACGCGTCGTTCGCCATCCGCGGCTTCACCCAGGACTTGCGGACCACGGCTTCCGTGGCCACCTACTTCGCGGAAGTCGTGGCACCTCGCGGGCAAAGTTCACAAACCTCCGGCGATGGCGCCGGCCCTGGCGCCCTGTTTGACCTGGAAAACGTCCAGGTACTGAAAGGCCCGCAAGGCACGCTGTTCGGCCGCAACACGACCGGCGGCGCGGTGCTGATCGTGCCGAAGAAGCCCACCGAGGAGTTCGAGGGCTATGCCCAGGCCATGGGCGGCAATCTGGACGCCCTGCGTGCCCAGGCGGTCGTCAATTTCCCGGTCAACGATGACATCCGCCTGCGGTTCGGCGTCGATCACAAGGAGCGGCAGGGGCATCTGAACAACATCACGGGCATCGGTCCCGACGAGCTGGGCAATGTGGACTACACGGCGGCCCGCCTGAGCCTGGTCTGGGACATCACCGACAGTCTGGAGAACTACAGCATCCTGTCGTTCACCGACTCGGACACCAACGGCTACACAACGCGGCTGTTCGCCTGCAACACGGACATCGTCCCGGGCATCGACGACCTCACCGGCCTGCTGCAGGACCTGCTCAGCGGCAACATCGGCTTCGAGACGCTGACCAGCGTGGCCAACCCGTTTGCCCTGTTCACCGCACAACCCTGTCAGCAGCAGCTGGCCGACCAGGAGGCCTCCGGACAGGACGGCTTTTACGACCTTCAGAGCTCGGTACCGGGCACCTTCACGAAGATTCGCGAAAAGCGGTTCATCAACACGACCACCTGGGATATCACCGACAACCTGACGTTCAAGAACATCCTGTCCTACGCCCATCTCCACACCGAGAACGGCACGAACGTGTTCGGCACGTATTTCCCCGATCCCACCAACCCCGGCGGCAACCGCGAGTTCACGGTTGGCGCCTCGGTGGCGAGCCCGACCATCCCGGTCACCAGCCAGGAAACCTGGGTCGAGGAGATCCAGTTCCAGGGCAACGCCCTCGCCGACCGGCTGATCTGGCAGGCCGGCCTGTACTACGAGACCAGCCAGCCGGACGGCTTTTCCGGCAACACGTCGGCCAGCTTCCTGTACTGCGATCTCGGCACGATCGAGCAGGACCCATCCCAGTACGACTGCTTCGACCCGCTGGGCGGATTCCTCGGCGGCGTGCTGGTGCAGGAATACAAGACCGAATATCTGAACCAGGCGGTCTACGGCCAGGCCACCTACGACCTGTTCGACAGCCTCAGCGCGACACTGGGTCTGCGCTACACCTGGGACGAGACCGAGGGTTACGGCATCAAGACCCGCTACGCCTACCTGCTGACCGCGCAGCAGGCGCCGACGGTGACCGTCAGCACGCCCAGCGTGCGCAGCGAGGCACCGACGGGCATGTTCGAACTGAACTACCGCCCGTTCGACGGGATCATGACCTATGCGAAGTACACGCGCGGCTATCGGCAGGGCAGCGTCAACCTCGCGGCCGATTCGGGCGTCGATACCCACGAGGAAGAGACGGTGGACACCTACGAGATCGGCGCGAAGACCACATTCGGAGGTTGGGTGCCGGGACGCTTCAACTTCTCGGTCTTCTACAACGAACTGAAGGATCAGCAGTTGCAGGGCGGCTATGTTTCCACCGCCGCCGGCCCGACCACGGCCATCTTCAACGCCGGTGAGTCCGAAATCCAGGGCTTCGAGGTTGAAGCCTTCCTGCAGCCATTCCAGTTCCTCACCCTGGCATTGTCCTACTCCTACCTGGACACGGAATTGCTGGAGCAGGGTGATCGCAGCGACGATGTCTCGCAGGTCGGCTTCCTGGAAGGCTCCTCCTACACCCCGATCGCGGTCGTCGGCGATGAACTGCCGTTCGCGCCTCGGCATTCCTATGTCGCCAACATGAACCTGTTCCTGCCGGCACCGCAGAACTGGGGCCTGATGAGCCTGGGCGCCACCTACGCCTACACCGGCGAGCAGCGGGCGGCCGCGTCGAACTCCACGCCGTTCGATGTGCTGGATGATTTCGCGCTGCTGAACCTGAACCTGTCCTGGAACGAGATGTTCGGCTCCGGCTTCGACGTCACGCTGTTCGGCACCAATGTGCTCGACGAGGAGTACGTGACCTACGTCGGTGGCACCTACAACATCATCGGCATCGAAAGCCGCGGCATGGGCCTGCCGCGCACCTTCGGCGCCCGCATGCGATACAACTTCTGATCGTCATGGCGACGTGCCGCGTTCGCTCACCACGACGCGGGCGCGCGCCAGGTTCTGGACCCGGCCATAGCGCGTCCCGGGGTTGCGCTGTGTGGTGACACGCACGACGGCAAAGTGGGTACCTGACTCGGAGTAGGTGGCCTGTCGCGTCAACACGATATGGCGATCACTGAGATCGAGACGTTCGGACTCGGCGAACGTCCCGCTACCGTCGAAGTCCCACTCGGCAGCGACCAGGCGACCGCAGCTCGGCGGCAACTCCACCCTCGCCTCGAAACCCACGGTCTCGCCAGCCTCGACATCCGCGCGAGGACCGCCATTCGCCAGCAGCGACACCACGGGCTGGACACCACCGCGTTCGCTCGCGGCGGCAGGCAGTTCGATCCGGGCATCATCCACGCGATAACGTGTCTGCGCCGGCCTCACACCGGCCTCCACCCAGGCGCTGAGATCACGCAGCCCCTGCTGCAGCACCCACTTTCATTGTAGATACAGCGCCATCCATCGATGGCCTAGAACTCTCGACTGCGTTGGATTTTATCGCTTCATTCTCTTGGGCCAAGGCCCTTTCTCTTTGGGAAAGGGTCTCATCAATCTGTCCTCTTTGAACCTCTTTGTAGCTGGCGT
>CALBOV010000103.1 GCA_937896565.1 uncultured Salinisphaerales bacterium | reverse complement strand
GCGTCATTCGCGGAGCACATCGCGCGTGTTTTGGTCATCGCACTGGCGCTCGTGGTGCCTGTGGTCGAGGCGCAAACTCAGGAAGAGATCGACCCCTGGGAGGGCTACAACCGGTGGATGTTCGATTTTAACGGCGACACGGACCGTTGGATCATCCGACCCGTGGCCAAGGGCTACGACGCCATCATGCCCGAGTTCGGCCGCATCGGCGTGAACAACTTCTTCAGCAACTTCTATGACTTCAATGGCGCGTTGAACGCACTCCTGCAGGGCCGGATCGAGCAGGCGGTGAACAACACCTTCCGCGTTGTTGCCAATTCGACCATTGGTCTCTTTGGTTTGTTCGATGTTGCGTCGATGGCAGGTATTCCGCGTTACGAGACTGATTTTGGCCACACGCTATCGATCTGGGGCGTGCCCCGCGGCAATTTCGTGGTGCTGCCGGTCATCGGGCCCAGCACCGTGCGCGCCGCATTTGGCGCGAGTATCGATGCCTACATGTCGCCCACCGGCCAGATGATGAACGATCAGGCCTACTGGGGTTTGCGGATGTTTAATATCTTGGATATCCGCGCCGGACTGCTCGACGCCGAGGAAATCATGACGGGTGATCGCTATGTCTTCTTCCGGGATGTGTATTTGCAGAGTCGCGCAGTGTTGGAAGCCGGTGGACAGGTCAAAGACGACTTCTCCGAGTTTGACAGCGACTGGGACGAGGAAGAATTCTGATGCGTCGCCAGCGGTGGATCCAGCGCTGCTGACATGACGCAGGCGGGTTCGGTGTTGGTAGTTGATGATCAGGCGGACCGCGCGGCTGCACTGGTCGCCGCGTTGGATGACCCGCACCACCGCTACGAAATCACCCCCGAAGCGCCCGATATCGAGGCCGTGCTGGGTCCGGATAGCCCCTGGGACTGCGTGATCTGCCATGTGGAATTACTCAATGTGTCCTGGGCGTCGGTGCGCCGTGTGATGCGGAATTTCGATGTGCAGGTGCCGGTGCTGGCGGTCAGCGATCACCGCGATATGGACAGCATGACCACCGCCCTCGGTTTGGGCGCGGCCAGTTTTTTTGTGAACCCGGCTGAAAAGCCCGGCCTGGTCAGGCGCGCGATTGAGCGCAGCGTGCATCATAGGCAGCTGCAGCGCGACCTCGTTGAGTCCAACGAGAGCCTGGAACGGGCCAACACCGAACTTAGCCACT
>CALBOV010000102.1 GCA_937896565.1 uncultured Salinisphaerales bacterium | reverse complement strand
TGGGCAACAGGCTGTAGCCGAAATCCATCGCAAGATCGCGCAGCCGCGCCCGGGTCCGGCACATCCACTTGCCAAGCAGCAGGAACAACGCGAACGCGCCCAGGTACAGGAACGGTGAGATCACCAGCCACAGCATCTCGTAACGGATGTACCAGTCGCGCACGTCGCCGTAGCGTCTCAGCGGGTGGTCGCCCAGCCACTGAGTCAGAATGCCGGTCGGGTCATCCAGAAGGCGTTGAACCAGGGCTTGGTTTCGCTGAGCCCGTCGAAGGCCGTGGACGAGAGCATGAACAACAGGAACACGAGCAGGCTGCGATGTTCGACGCGCCGGCGCAGCAGCCCCGTGAACGGCCAGCGCAATCGAACGCGCGCGGCGCCCTCGGCGTCGGGATCGTAAATCACCGGCGCCATCATGGAGACCAGACGGAACATCACCGCGAACAGCTCGCCGTGGCGGAACCACGCACGCTGCCCGACCAGCCACACACCCGTCAGGTTGACGGCGGTGTAGATCAGGATGCTGATGGCCAGCGAAAACGGGCGGATGTCCCCGAACAGTTCCAGCCCGATGAAACCCATGTAGAGCATCACCGCCGGCCAGTACGCAAGACGGTCTGGATAGGCGAAACGACCGGTCGGAAAGGCCGGCCACCATCGGGCGGTCACCCGGCTGAGTGTCAGCCAGGGATTCAGCGCGTTGTACCAGCCGCCGATCAGCGCGCTCAGATAGGTGCCACCCAGCGCGAACAGGATCCAGAAGAAGGTCATGTTGAAGTTGCGATACGGATCGCGTGTGCCGATCAACCCGGTCAGCACCGAAAACGCGAACAGCAGCAGCAGCAACCCCTGGCAGACCGGGACGACGTGACCGCGCCTGAGCAGGTGAACCAGCCAGCCGTCACCCAGTTCCAGGGACCGCGACGGGCGGTCCACATGCGACCGCCCGATGAAGAAACCGAGGACGACAAAGGACAGCACCAACGCGGCCATGGCGCCGTAGATGTAGAGCCAGACCGGCATCGGCAGCTGCACCGGCCGCCCGAACGAATGGGCGTGGACCGTGGCGGGAACCAGGGCCGCCACCGCCACCAGGCCGGACCGACGAATCACGAGCGGGGGTAGACCTCCAGCGTGCCCACATCCAGCTCGCTGCCGTGCAGCTCCAGCATGTGCTGGCCGACGCGGTCGGCGGTGAATTCCAGCAGCTGCGGCTCCCCGGCGGGCAGCGGCAAATGCTTTTCGTAGCCATGCACGTGCATGGCATCGTCCACCGTACTGGTCACCTCGAAACGCACCTGATCGCCCTGCTGCACACGAAACCGTTGTGGCGCCCAGGTACTGCCGTCGCCCAGCGCCAGCTCGAAGGTCTGCAAACCCGCCGACGCTCCCCGCGGCGACGGTGCCGGCTTCAGCGCGATCCACAAACCAGCCAGCACGACGACCGCCGCGAGCGCGACGATGAGCTGGCTAGCCTTCATTGCCCCGCAGGTTCGCGGTTGTAGGTCCGTTCCCACATCTGGAGATAGCCCTCGGCCGAGTTGTACAGCGCGTCCAGGGCCTCTCGCCCACCTTCCAGCCGGACTTCCTCGACGAAGTCCGCAACCAGGCCGTAGTGCGCCATCCCCACCTCATCGATATGCCAGAACTTCCCGCTCTCCGGGATCATCAGCAAGTCCACGGACACCGGTTCAAAGTTGGCGAACTGTGGTCCCCAGTCGGCGCCTCGGAACAGGGTGAAGGGATACTGCACGGGTTCGGAGTCGCCGCCACGCGGCCCCGGATGACCACCGAAGCCGTTGGCATCGGCGCCGAAACCCAGCCCCAGCACGCGGTCGTCGGGCACGCCCGCCTTTTCACGCCAGAACTTGAGCTTCTCCAGAAACTCGACGTGCTTCACCCCGCTGCCCTTGTAGGGATAGATGATGCCTCCGCTGGCGAGCATGCGCTGCGCCTGGTCGCTGGTCAGCCCTCCGTGGGCATCATGCGACGATGCCATCGGATAGGGCGGATCCTGCTGCGCGGCGATGTCGAGCATGATGTCCTTGCTGTGGTAGGCGGCGTGATCGATGTCGATCACCATGCGCTTGTCCATCAGCGCCTGCAGCGCGTGGACCCCCAGATCCGTCACCGTGCGCTTATTGCAGCTCTTGCCATCGGGATACACCGGCAACAGCCCACCGGTGAGCTCCAGGATCGCCGCGGTCAGAGGATCGTCCCCCAGAACCGGCAACGACGTGGCGATTTCCAGCCCCGGGGTGCGTACCGAGGGTTCGTCCACCGGGTAGTCGCGACAGGCCTCGACCTCCCAGAACGCCCCGGTATCCAGCAATCCCAGCAGATTCATGATGTCGCTGAAGATGCCGGTGCCACCCAATGCGTTATTGATGTCGTGATAGGGATAAACATGGCGCACACCCAGATCCCACAAGCGATCAATTTCGCTGTCGATCTGTTCCTCGTCGCACTCGGGGATTTCGGTCAGCCCCACCGTGAGCGCCACACCGCAGTTGAACACCTGTGCAACCTCGACGCCCAGCACCACGGCGAGCTTGCCGTCATTGATCACCTCGCGCGCCTGCTGCGGGCTGGTCACGATGCGATACCAGCCCTTGCCGGGACCGCCGCTCTGGGCGTCGATGTAATCCTGAACCTCGTAGAGATACTGGATCTGCTTGACGGCGATGCTCATGTCATCGCAGTCCGCCAGCGGGGCCAGGGAGTACAGCTTGCCAACGTTGCAAAGCGCCTGGATGTTCGTGCCGTGGTTCACCATCAATCGCAGACCCGAGAGCCAGGCACGCTCCACCCACTTGTAGTACATGACCTGATGGGTCAGATAGTCGCGCTGTGGCCAGTCCACGAAGGTCGGCCATCCCTCGGTCTCGTGGGTGCCTACCGCGCCGGAGATGATCTGGTTGGCGTCCAGGACACCCTGGGGGCCGTGGAATTCCAGACAATCCTCCAGAGCATGCGGGACGCCGAAGCGGTGGATGACCTCACCGTAGAGCACGCCTCCCGCCGAGGGACCAACGTCACCCGCATAGGAAAGCTCGCTGGACATGCCCATGTGCGTATGCACGTCGGCGAAGCCCACCGCGGGCTTGTCCACGCCGTTGCCCTTGAACGTCGGACCGGTCACGGACGTTGGCATCTCGGGGTAGATGGCACAGGTCACCGATGTGGGGACGAACTTGAAATGCGTCCGCGTCGTCTCGTCCGGTTCCGCCAGGGTCAGAACGCCCGCATCGGTCACGGCAAGTGCCAGGCTGCCGTCGTCCGAATAAAAGGTGAACGCATCGGAGCCCTCCACCGGATCAACCGTCCAGATCGCGGCATCGGAAGGCGCGGCAAGCGCCTCGACCGGCGACGCCGCGGTAAGCAAACGCTCATCGGTCGCGTACAGGAGGTACTTGCCCAAGGTCGCAGCCCGCATGAAGAACGCCTCCGCCTCGTCGGCCTGCTGTGCGGAGGTGCCGTAACCGCTTTCGCCATCAGCAGCCACCAGCCCGCCGCTGGCTACCGACTGCAGCGCATAACATCCGTTGGCTGCCGCGTAGCGATCGGTCGGAACCGGCGGCGTTTCGGCACTCGGAGAATTCGGTGCGGAACTTGAGCCACAGGCGGTGACCAATGTCGCCACGATAGCGACACATACGATGCAGATGTTGCGCATATCCCCAATCCCTGATCGAAGTTAGTTTTATTCAGTTCAGAGTGTATGGGAGCCGAACAGGTGAACGCGTCGTAAATATGGCTCAACGGGGCAGAAGTCGGGACAGACGAGCCACCCGGCGGAACGGCGGGTGTCGTCGTTTCGACAACGCGGCCATCGACCTCCTAAGATACCGACCGCGATGACACGGACCCGAGTGACCATGCCCGATACACCAGCCGCCCACCGCCTGATCGTCGCGCTGGACGTCCCGGACGCGACCGCCGCCAAGTCCCTCGTCAACTCGCTGGGCGACTCGGTCGGCTTCTACAAGATCGGGCTGGAACTGGCGATGACGCCGGACTACTTCCCCCTGCTCGACTGGCTGGCCGCCCGCGGCCATCGGGTGTTCTGCGATCTCAAGCTGCATGACATCCCGGCCACCGTGGGACGGGCCGTTCAGCGCCTTGCGGACTCCGGCGCCGACCTGCTGACCGTGCATGCCGGACAAACCGCCATGCTGGAGGCCGCGGCCGCGGCCAGAGGCACCACGCTGCAGGTCATCGCCGTCACCGCGCTGACCAGCCTCGACCAGAGGGATCTGACCGAACTCGGCGTCACCACCCCGGTCGACGAACTGGTGCTGCGGCATGCCCGCCGCGCCCGCGCCGCCGGTCTGGACGGCGTCGTCTGCTCCGGCCACGAAGTCGGACGCGTTCGCGCCGCTCTGGGGCCGGATGCGCTGGCCGTCACACCGGGCATCCGGCCGGCTTCGGATCAGGCGGCCTCGGACCAGAAACGCGTCATGACACCGCAGGCCGCGATCAGGGCCGGCGCCAGCCACATCGTGGTCGGACGCCCGATCCGCGACGCCGAGGACCCGGCGGCAGCCGCCATGTCCATCATTGATTCGATTGAACAGGGGCTGGCCACACGCGATGCGTGAGTGACGGCGACGGGCCAGAGCTTATAGACTGCGCCGCCATGGAATCCGGACACCGATTTATCCGCGCGCTGCGGCGCCAGCCCGTCGACAAGACCCCGGTCTGGATCATGCGGCAGGCGGGCCGCTACCTCCCGGAATACCGCGCAACCCGCGCCGAAGCCGGTGACTTTCTGACCCTTTGCAAGACGCCGGAGCTGGCCTGCGAGGTCACGATGCAGCCGCTGCGCCGTTTCGAGCTGGACGCGGCCATCCTGTTCTCCGACATCCTCACCATTCCCGACGCCATGGGGCTGGGACTGAGTCTGGTGGAAAAGCAGGGACCACGCTTCGAACGACCGGTCCGCGACCTCAGCGCCATCCAGGCGCTGGGCGTGCCGGACCCGGAAGACGATCTGGGCTACGTAATGGACGCGGTGCGCCTGATCCGGCGAACCCTGGACGGACGCACCCCGCTGATCGGCTTCGCGGGCAGTCCGTGGACGCTGGCCTGCTACATGGTCGAGGGCCAGGGCTCGCGGGACTTCGCACGGATCAAGACGCTGGCCTACGATCGCCCCGACGCCATGGCGCATCTGCTGGATACGCTGGTCGACTCGATCACCCAGTACCTGAACGCGCAGATCGCCGCCGGTGCGCAGGCCGTGCAAATCTTCGACACCTGGGGCGGCTCGCTGTCCTACGACGCCTACCGACGCTGGTCGCTGGAACCGATGCAACGCATCGTCGCGGGACTGGACCGCGGGCCGGAGGACGTTCCCGTCATCCTGTTCACCAAGGGCGGCGCGCCCTGGCTGGAGCAAATCGCCGACGCTGGCCCGGATGCGCTGGGCCTGGACTGGTGCTGCGATCCGGCCGATGCCCGCCGCCGGGTCGGCAACCGCGTCGCGTTGCAGGGCAACCTCGACCCCGCGATCCTGCGCACCGACGACCACGTGATCCAGCGCGAGGTGGCACGCACGCTGGACGCCTTCGGCCCGGCGCCCGGCCATGTGTTCAATCTGGGGCACGGCATCACGCCGGACATCCGCCCCGAAGCCGTCGCCACGCTGGTCGATGCCGTCCACGGACACCGCTTCGAAAGCGACTGAGGCCAGCCTGTGGACGCGGGTCCGGCGCCAATGCACCGCCGCGATCACGCTGACGCTGGGCGTGATCTGGCTGGTGATCTGCTTCCTGCTGCTGTTGCCGGCGGCGCTGATCAAGCTCTGCGTCCCGCACCCGACCGTCCGCGACTGGTGCGCCGGCAGGATGGACCGGGTCGTCGGTCTGTTTTCCGCGGGCATGCAAGGCCTGCTGACGCTGATGCGCGTCGGTGCCTTTGAGCTGCGCATCGACGGGGAACTGCGTACCGACCGGACTTACCTGCTGGTCTGCAACCACCAGTCCTGGGTCGACATTCTCTACCTGCTGATCCTGCACCATCGGCGCATCCCGTTTCCGCGCTTCTTCCTCAAGCGCGAACTGCTGTGGTTCCCGATCATCGGATTCGCCTGCTGGGCCATGGATTTCCCCTTCATGCGCCGCTACTCGTCCAAGGCCAAGGCCGCGAACCCTGCGCTGGCCAAGCGTGACCTGGAAACGGCGCGGGCCGCCTGCGCCAAGTATCGGAACCGACCAGTGACGATCATCAACTACGTCGAAGGCACGCGCATGTCCAAGGACCGCTACGCCGCCCAGCAACCAAGATGGACGCACCTGCTCAAGCCCAAGGCCGGCGGCGTGAGTTATGTCATCGATGCCATGGGCGACCAGCTCGCCGGTGTCATCGACACCACCATCGTCTATCCGACCGCCGAAGGCCCCGGCTTCTGGCGCTTCATGACGGGCGCCGAACAACCGGTGCTGATCGAGATGACCGTCCGCCCCGTACCGCAGTTCTCCACAACAGAGACCGACCCGCCGATGCGTGAGCAGGCACGCGCCTGGGTCAACGCGCTATGGGACGACAAGGACGTCAGGATCGGCGCTCTGCGAGACGAACTGGCGACCCGCCTGCGCTGACGCAGCCACCGGCTCCCAGCCGGTATACTCACGCGCCCCAGAATTCACTCAAACCGGCGACCCCCGTAGCCATGACGCGCTTTACCGAAGTTCGACAACTCGACCATCAGGCCATGGAGGCCGAACGTCTGGACTGGTGGGAGCGCGAGGGCATTTTCCAGCGGTCAATCGATCAGCGCGCCGACGCCGAAACCTTCACGTTCTACGAAGGCCCGCCCACGGCGAACGGCCGACCGGGCGTGCATCACGTGCTCGCACGCACGATCAAGGACACGTTCTGCCGCTACAAGGCCATGCGCGGTTACCGCGTCGATCGCAAGGCGGGCTGGGACACTCACGGCCTGCCGGTGGAAATCGAGGTCGAGAAGAAGCTCGGCCTGAAGTCCCGCGAGGACATCGAGGCCTACGGCATCGCCGAATACAACGCCGCCTGCAAGGCCAGCGTCGGCGAATACACCGGGCTCTGGAACACGCTCACGCGGCGCATGGCCTACTGGGTCGATCTGGACAATCCCTACGTCACCTATGACAACCACTACATCGAATCGGTGTGGTGGCTGCTCAAGCAGCTGTGGGACAAGGGCCTGATCTACCAGGGCCACAAGATCCACTGGTACTCGCCGGGCACCGGCACGGTGCTGTCCAGCCATGAGGTCAGCCTGGGCTACAAGGAAGTCGCCGACCCCGCCGTCACCGTCGCCTTCCCGCTGGCCGATGATCCGGACACGGCGTTCCTGGCCTGGACCACGACGCCGTGGACGCTGATCTCCAACCTGCTGCTCGCGGTGGGCCCGAAGATCACCTACGTGAAGGCCCGGTTCGAGGACAGGCAGTACATCCTCGCCGAGGCGCTCGCGCCCAAGGTGCTGGGTGAAGGCTTCGAGGTCCTGGAGCGCTACACCGGCGAGGACCTGGCCGAAACTCGCTACACGCCGCCCTTCGATCTGTTCACCGGCCATCCCGGCGCGCACCGCGTGGTCACGGCCGACTACGTCACCACCGAGGATGGCACCGGCATCGTTCATACCGCGCCGGCCTTCGGCGCCGATGACTTCGAAACCGCGAAGCGTGTCGGCGTGGAGATGGTCAACCCGGTTCGCCGCGACGGCCATTTCAACGACGACCTGCCCCTGGTCGGCGGCCTGTGGTTCAAGGATGCCGACAAGCCGATCTGCCGCGATCTGAAGGATCGTGGCCTGCTGTTCAAGCGCGACCAGTACCTGCACAACTACCCGCACGACTGGCGCCGCGGCACGCCGTTGATGAGCTATCCGGTGGAAAGCTGGTTCGTGAAGACCACGGCCTTCAAGGACCGGCTGGTCGAACTGAACGAAACCATCGGCTGGCAGCCCGAGCACGTCGGACGCGGCCGCTTCGGCGAGTGGCTCAAGAACAACGTGGACTGGGCGCTGTCCCGCCATCGCTTCTGGGGCACGCCGCTGCCGATCTGGATGTCGGACCGCGATCCGTCACAGGTCGAGATGATCGGCTCCATCGAAGAGCTGAAGACCAAGGCCGGCGACGCCTGGCCCGGCGATGACGCGCTGGATCTGCACCGCCCCTTCGTCGACGACATCACCTGGCCCGACGGCCAGGGCGGCACCATGCGTCGCGTGCCGGAGATCATCGACGTCTGGTTCGATTCTGGCGCCATGCCCTTCGCGCAGTGGCACTACCCGTTCGAGAACGTCGAGGCCTTCGAGCGCAATTTCCCGGCGGATTTCATCGCCGAGGGCCTGGACCAGACCCGCGGCTGGTTCTACACGCTGCACGCCATCGCCACGCTGGTGATGGACTCGGTCGCCTACAGAAATGTCGTCGTCAACGGTCTGCTGCTGGATGAGCAGGGCGAGAAGATGTCCAAGTCCAAGGGCAACACGGTCGATCCGTTCGAAGCCCTGGACACCCATGGCACCGACGCCGTGCGCTGGTATCTGATGGCCGCCTCCCCGCCCTGGGAGAGCACCAAGTACTCCGACGCCGGCATCGTCGAAACGCGGCGCAAGCTGTTCATGACGCTGACCAACGTCTACAGCTTCTTCGCCAGCTACGCGAACATCGACGGCATCGACCCGTCGGTTGATCCGATTCCGGTGGCCGACCGCCGCGAACTGGACCGCTGGATGCTCTCGCGTCTGCACACGACCACCGGCGAGGTGATCGAAGCACTGGACGGCTACAACCCGACTCGGGCGGCCCGCGCCATCGAATCGCTGGTCGACGCGCTGTCCAACTGGTACATCCGCCGCTCGCGTCCGGTGTTCTGGGCCGGCAAGAAGGACACCGGCGTCTCGGACGCCGACAAGCGCGCCGCCTACCAGACCACCTACACGGTGCTGCTGGGCATCGCCCGGCTCATGGCGCCGATCGCGCCCTTCTATGCCGACTGGTTGCATCAGTGTCTGCTGGGCGACCACAACGCCGAGACCTCCGTGCATCTCGCCGATTTCCCGGTGGCTGACGCCGCGCTGATCGATGCCGATCTCGAACACCGCATGGCGCTGGCGCGGACGATCGTCTCGACCACGCTGGCGCTGCGCAACACGCACAAGTTGAACGTCCGCCAGCCATTGGCCCGGCTCTCCGTCGTGGTCGAACCCGGCGTGGAACAGGCCGCGATCGAAGAGGTCCGCGATCTGATACTGGACGAGGTCAATGTCGAGGCCCTGGACTATGTCGACAGCGGATCGGACCTGATCCAGCGCGTGGTCAAGCCCAACTTCCGCGTGCTGGGCAAGCGCGCCGGCAAGCAGATGAAGGCCCTGGCGGCGGTCATCAACAATCTGGACGCCGCGCAGATCTCCGCCGCGGCGGACGGCCAGACCCTGGTCGTCGACCTGGACGGTGCGCCCTTCGAGCTGGCCGGCGACGACCTGCTGATCGAGACCCAGGGCGCAGAAGGCTGGGCCGCGCTGCGCGAGGGCGGTGTCACCGTGGCGCTGGACACCAAGGTCACGACCGAACTGCGCGCCAAGGGCCTGGCCCGCGAAGCCATCAACCGCATCCAGAACATGCGCAAGGCCGCGGATCTCGCCGTGACCGATCGCATCATCGTGCGCTGGCTGGCGGAGGGCGAGCTGGCCCAGGCGCTGGCTGAGCACGGCGACTGGATTGCCCGCGAGACCCTGGCCGTCGACCTCGACCGCAGCGACGATCCGGCCGGCGACTACCGCGAGCAGTTCGAACTCGACGCCGGCGCCCTGACGCTGGCCATCCGACCAGCCTGAGTCGAACCTACCGCCCCGGTCACAAAACAGTCACAATCCTCCGCACGAACGGGCGTCAGACCCGATCACCATTGAGGAGGAGACGTGATGAAACGATGGGGAACCCTCGCGGTTGCCGGTTTGGCAACAATGATCCTGGCTGCGTGCAGCAGTTCGAATTCCGGCAGCTCCGGTGGCGGGGGCGGCGGCCCGGTCGGGGGCGATGGCGAAAGCCGTGACGGAGAAGTCTACGACGAGACGCTGGCATCCGATGTCGATGGCGAAACCATCGCGATCACGGTGCTTGAACCAACCACGGTCACCGAAGGCGCCACCTACCCGCTGATCCTGCACAGCCACGGCTACGGGGGGGCGCGACAGTCCACGGCACCGGCCGAGGGGTCACTGATGGCCCGCCTGCGCGATGCCGGCTACGGCGTCATCAGCATCGACGAGCGGGGTCACAACGAATCCGGCGGCACCATTCGCATTCTCGACCCGACCCTGGAAGGCCAGGACCTGCTTCAGGTGCTGGACTGGGCGGAGGAAACCCTCGACTGGATCGCCTATGACAACAACGGGCCGGACAGCGGCCTGGGCAAGGGCAACCCCATCGTCGGTGCCATGGGCAGCAGCTACGGCGGCGGATTTCAGAACCTGATCTACGCCATCGATCCGAAACACCGGCTGGACGCGACGGCTCCGGACATCACCTGGAACGACCTGCGCTACAGCCTGTTCCCCGGCAACGTGTTCAAGTCGTTCTGGGCGACGCTGCTGTCGGCCGCAGGCAACCTGCCACCCAACACGCAGGATGCGCAGGTCAATCAGGGCCTGCTCGAGGGTATGCTCACGAACAGCCTCAGTGACGAGAACCTGGAGCTGCTGTACTTCCACAGCCTCGCCTCCCACTGTGCCGGCGACAACCCCTACACCGCCGCCGGCGGCCTGACCGCGATCGACGCGCTGGTCACGCAAAGTGCGCAGGACACGCTGTTCAACTTCAACGATGCCTACCACAACTACAGCTGCCTGAAGGCGCAGGGCGGTGATGTTCGATTGCTGACCAAGGCACAGGGCCACGGCATCGACAATGGTGACGGCGGCGACCACTGCGGCAGCATCGAACGCGCCGACGCGACGTTCGCCTGGTTCGAGGAGAAGCTCTACGGTCGCAGCGGCGTGACCGACTTCATCCCCGGTGTCTGCCTGATGCTGGGCGGGTCGGGGGACGATGCCGTGATGGTCGACGATGTTCCGGTCGGCGGCACCGAAGTCGCCATCGCATCGCAGAGCGTGACCACCGGTGAAGTCGGCGGACTGGCACCGGTCGCGGTGCCGGTGTACACGGCGCCGGCCGGCGGCGACGTCCTCGCCGGCATCCCGATGCTGAACGTGACGGTGACCGATCCGCTGCTGGGCGATGCGGGCGTGCTGGACCCGATCTTCCTGGTCGCGCTCGGCCGCGCGGCGGGCCTGGGACAGTACGAAGTGTTCCAGAACCAGTACCGGCCGGTCCGGGGCTATGGCGCATTCAGCATCGAGCTCAACGGCGTCTTCGAACGCCTCGCCGAGGGCGACGAATTGCTGCTGCTGTTCTATGGCGGGGCACTGGACCAGTTCGCGGGCTCCACCGGCGTGGTGGGTCAGGTCAATGTCGAGGGCTCCGTGTCGCTGCCCCTGATCGGCACCGACCACCAGACACCATAGCGCCGCGCGGCGGCTTTACGCGGGTGGCGCGCCCATGATCACCCGTCGCTCGCGGGTGACGGCGACATAGGGCAGGCCCAGCTCGTCGAGCCAGGCCTGCCCTTCAGTCTCGCCACCGACCATGGCGACGGTCGTGGCGATTCCGGCGAGCAGACAGCTGTCGGCCCGGGCCGAGACACCCGCGTATCCGTCCTCCGGTGGCCAACCGGTGCGCGGATCCAGCACATGACCATAGACGCGACCCCCGACGCGGATGCAACGCTCGTAGTTGCCGCTGCTGGCCAGCCCGCCGGAGGCCAGGTCGATCGTGGCGATGGCCCGGTCGGGTGCGAACGGGTCGCGGATGCCGACCCGCCAGGGACTGCCGTCCGGGTTCGGGCCGATCACGGCGAGATCACCACCCAGATCCACCAGCCCGTGGCGACCACCGGCCGCGCGCGCGGCCGCGACGGCGGCATCCGCGGCGTATTCCTTGACGAAGCCCCCGAAATCCAGCTCCATGCCCCTGGGCAGCCACAATCCTGGCGCCTCCCAGCGCACCCGCTGCCATCCCACCCGTTCAAGACAGGCGTGCACCTGATCGTGGTCGGGCACGACCCCATTGCGAAAGTCCCAGACGCCGCGCAGCACGCCCGAGGTAATGTCGAAGCGGCCACCGCTCTGGGCATGGGCCGCCGAGGCGAAATTCAGCAGTTCGGCGGTCTCCGCATCCACCACGCAACCCTCCGGCGTGCCGGCGCTGCGGTTGATCCGGGAGAGTTCGCTGTCGGCCTGATAGCGCGAGTACCGCAGCTCCAGACGCTCGACGACCGCGCGGGCGGCCTCCGCGGCAGCCGGAACATCGACCGTGATCCGGCACGGGCAGCCCATGGCGTGGAAGTCGACGACTTCCATCGCGCCATTCAAACCGTCGCCGGCGTCATCAGAAGGCGTACTTCAGACCGACCGCGACCAGGGTGAAATCCACAAGCCCGGGATTTTCGGTGACCACCGAGCCCAGCGCGTAGTCCCCGCTGCTCTCGTACTGCTCGATGCTGCCGGTCAGGCTGAGCTTCTCGAAGCGGTACTCCCCGGCCAGACCCAAAGTCACCGCGCCGTAAGGTGACAGACGGTAATCGCTGGAATACAGGTTGTCGCCGCGGGTGGAGCGGAAGAACGGTCGGTAGAAGAAAGCCTGGCTCTGGCTGTAGTAGCGCAGACTGGGGGTGACGGTAATCCGGTCACCGATGTCCTGGTACCAGCTCAGCGAGAGGGTATGCGACACCACCTCCCAATCGTCGCCATAAAGCCGGTAGTCCAAGTGCGCCGTCGCCCCGACACCGACAAAACGGCGTCGCAGCCGGGTCGTCCAGGCCCCGGTCCAGCGCCCATCCGGACGCGTGTCCTGGCGGATGTCGTCATCAACGAACACCAGCTTGTAGGGATCGGACAGATAGCCGTCGAGGTAGCTCACCGACAACGCGGTCTGGATGACGGTCTT
The DNA here is from genome assembly GCA_937896565.1 of uncultured Salinisphaerales bacterium. Lineage (GTDB taxonomy): Bacteria > Pseudomonadota > Gammaproteobacteria > Nevskiales > OUC007 > Abyssibacter. The sequence continues at coordinate 11,057 of CALBOV010000102.1, read as the reverse complement.
CGCGTCGAGAATCCTCGACACGCCGCCGAGCAGCGTCAGCGACTGCTTGTCCTCCTCGTCCGGACGGCTCGGGAAACGCGTCTGCGCGTCGGTTGGCGTGATCGTGTCCGTGGAGTAGCCACCGCCCACGGTGTAGGCGGTCATCTTGTCGGCATCCTCCCACTCGACCTCGACGCCGAGGTTCTGCGATTCGTAGTCGTCCTCGGTGGACTGGCCGACGGAGACCGACACCCGGCGCCCCGAATCGCTGTAGCGGGACACCGACAGCAGCACGTCGGTGCGCGCGTCATCGATGGTCGCGCCGCTCATCACCTGCACCGGTCGGCCATCGGCATCCGGCTGGACGAACCAGGGCGAGGCACCGGACATGGTTTCGTAGGCCACATCCAGCGCGACCGAAAACCGTTCCCCCAGCGGTGTGCTGGCGCGAAACTGGCCGATCTCGATGTCATAGCGTTCGGTGGTCGCCGACGCCACCTGGTCGTCATCCAGCGAGGCTTCATCGTAGAGCGCCGTTCGCACCGACACGCGCGTGGTGTCGTCACGGGTGGCGGCCGCGACCTGATACGCCGGGAGCGACATCGCGGCCGCGGTCAGGGCCTGCAAGGCCTTGCCGGCCGGGTGTTTGGAATCGGACATGGAATCGGGGACGCTCAGTTACAGCCGCAGCCGCCACCGCCCACGCTGGCTCCGCCGGTGGACGCTTCCTTGCTGAAGTAGACGTGGGAATCGAGCTGGCTCGCCAGCGGATCAGGGTCCCAGGCCATGGTCGGTTCGGCCAGGTTGCCACGCTCCCAGGGCTTTAGCGGCGTGGTCGAACAGGCCGACAGCGCCCCCAGCAGGACGATGGCGACAAGGCCCCGGATCAGTGGAGACACTATTGCTCCCCGTTCATGGTCTGCACCAGACGACGCCGGATCTCGCTCAGCTCCGACGCCCGAAATCCTTCGTGCCGCCAGACCACGACACCCTGCGGGTCGATGAGAAACGATGTCGGCATGGTCGGAATCTTGTACAGCGTGGCCAGCTCCGCCTCGGGGTCGGAGATCACCGGATAGCCGACCGGATACCGTTTCAGGAATTTCTTCGCGGCATCCGGGTCCTCGTCGAGATTGACGGCGACGATCTCGAACATGTCCGGATACCCGGCGGCGACCAGGTCGGTCCGCATCTGGTCGAGCATGGGCAGCGACTGCTTGCAGGGCCCGCACCACGACGCCCAGAAATCCAGCAACACGGTCTTGCCACGCAGTTCCTTGATGTCGAGCGACTGCTCGTACAACAGGCGCTGACCCCGGGTCTCCGGTGCCACCTGACCGATCTCCACGGCCTGCGCGGCGAACGTGGCGGCGATCATCAGCGCCCCCGTCAACATTCGAATCATGCGTACAGTCCTTGCAGCGGGCCATCTCCATGCCCGGTGTACCCGAAGCTGTTGATCGGAATGCCCACGGCATTCGCGATCGAGACCAGCAACTTGGCGTGGGTCTCGCCGTCTCCGCCATTGGCGCCAGAATAGTCGAGAAAGCGTCCGGTCTCGAGCCCGCCGGCACGGCCGGCGAGGATGAAGGGCATGTCGCGATGGTTGTGCAGCGATGAATGCCCGAGTTCGGAGCAGAGAAACACCGCGGTGTTGTCCAGCAGCGTGCCGTCACCATCCGGGTGCGCGTTCAGCTCGCGCAGCAAATAGGCGAACTGCTCGGTGAACCAGCGCTTGTAGCGGGTGAAGTTCTCGGCGGAATCGAGGTTGTTCGCATCGAAATGCGAGGAATCGTGATGCCGCTGCGTGGCGCCGGTTTCCGGCTGCAGATGCGCCGGGCTGACCGGATGCGACCACTGCAGCGACATGCTTCGGGTCATGTCGCAGCCCAGGGCCTGGACGGCCAGGTCCATCTGAAGCTTGCCCACCGTGGCGAACTGGTCGTCGCGATCGTGGTACTTCGGATAGGAGTTGTAGCCGTCAGGGATCGCCCAGCCCTCGCGGTTCCAGTCGGGCTGGGAACATTCGCCGGCGCTGGCCTGGTCGGCCGCCAGAATCCGGTTCTCCACCTCGCGCAGCGAATCCATGTGCAGTTCCAGCTTCTGGCGCTGCGCCTGGCCCAGGCGGGTCTGCAGGCTGTTCAGATCGGCCAGCGCGGCATCGAGCACGGAAAGCTTGCGGCGATTCTCGATGTCCTCGACCCCGCCCGGAGGCCCGAACATGCGCTCGTAGGCGGATAGCGGATTGTCCTCCGGCGAAACCGGCTGCCCGGACCCCAGGTAGGAGATGTGACCCGATCCGTTCTGGTGGTTCGCCGCGACGCCCAGGTGGATGGACGCGTGCGGCGTCTGGTCCTTGTAGTACTGCCCGACAAAGACATCCATGGACAGATCGCCGGTCGCCGTAAGCACCTTGGCGACCCCGCCTTCGTGCGTGGACCCGCCCGCGTACATGTTGAGCCCGCGCAGGAACACGCAGTGCTGGCGCACGGACTCCAGCGGATCGGTCATGGCCGGCAGCGAGAAGTTGTAGGTCCCGCCGCTGGGATGCCACAGATCCGGCGCGCAGCCGTCCGGGATGTAGACGAACAGCGCGCGGGGAATGCCGCCGTTTTCCGCGGCCAGCGCTGAGCGATGCAGCAGGGCCGACAGCGGCAGTGCCGCCCCGGCCTGCGCCATGCCGCGCAGAAAGCCACGGCGTGAGATCGGTCGACGAATCACGATTCACCTCCTGCGTTGCGGCGGATGAAGCTGGGATGTTCGATCTGGTTGATCAGCATCTGCCTCAGATCGAACTGGTTGTCCCGGAACGACTGGGTCAGTTCCTCCAGCACGCAGTCATCCGGCTCGGCCTCCACGTACCCGCGGGTGAACCGGTAGAACTGGACCACGGCGCAGTCCTGCGCAGCCGGACTGGCCGCCAGCAGCTGGCCGAGCTGACGCGCGCCGAAGAACGGATCGCTGGTCCCGGTCTGGAACCCTTCGATGTCGACCACTTCGCCGGAGTCGTCCACGGTGTGTCCGTTCTCCGATTCGCGGTAGTCGCCGACGCCGTCATAGCGCTCGAAACCGAAGCCGATGCCGTCGATGAACTGATGACAACTGGCACAGTTCGGGTCGTCGGTGTGCTGACGGAAGCGCTCGCGGGTGGTCAGGCTCGGGTCCAGCCCGGGCGGGGTCGTGTCCACGTCCTGGGGCGGGTCCGGGAGCTCCTGACACAGCAGCTGCTCGCGCACGAACACGCCACGCTTGATCGGCGAGGACTCGTTGGAATGCGCATGACTGGCGACGAAGCTGCCCAGCGTCAGCAGGCCGCCACGGGTACCGTCGGTGATCGTCTGCTGTGAGAAGGCCGTGTCGGTGGTCGAACCCGGCTGCCGGTAGAACTCGCGCAGCGCCCCGTTGAGGAAGCTGTAGTCCGCCGTGTACAACTCGGTCAGGCTGCGCGACGCGGAATCCAGGAACACGTGGTTGACGAAGCGCGAGAACTCCTCGGCCATGGCCACTCGCACCGTATCGTTGAACCGCGGATAGATCTCGTAGTCCTTGAACTGCTCGAGAATCTGGTACGCGCCGGTCCACTGGCTGGCGAAGTCGGCGATCTGCTCGCGCGCTCGCGAATCCTGCAACATGCGCTCCGCCTGCGCGACGCGACCGGAACCGGAGGCAAGCTCGCCGTCGGCCGCGGCCTGCAACAGCGTCTCGTCCGGCATGCTGCCCCACAATGCGTAGGACATGGCCGTGGCGACCTCGTACCCGCTGAGCACATAAATGCCATTGCCGGCCGATCCACCAATCTCGGCTCGATAGAGGAAATTCGGCGACGTCAGCATCGCCCGGATGATCAACTCCATGGCGGTGTCGAAATCCCCGCCGGTGAGCTCAGCCCGGTTCAGGTCGCGATAGGCATCACGCTCCGCCGTCGTCAGCGGCCTGCGGAAGGCCCGACGCCCGAAGCTGTCGATGAACCCGTTGAGACAGGCATCCCCGCTGTTGCAGCCGTCCAGCAATTCGCCGCGACGCTCGGCCACCGCCTGCTTGGCAATCACGGCGCCGGCGGCCAGATACTGGTCCACATGCCGGCTGGTCACCACCGCGACATTCGCGTTGTTGTCGTACCCGGCCACGCGCGCCTCGACCGGGAAATCGTCGGTGAAGCTGGCGTCCAGTCCGGTCAGGTCAGCAATGGTGCGGTCGTATTCGCGCCGCGTCAGCAGACGCAGCATCCTCGGGGCGGACGGATTGTCCGCGCAGGCCAGCGGCTCTCCGTCGCCGCCATCGCCTCCGTCACCGGTTCCGCCGTCACCCGAGCCCGAGTCACCCCCGCCCGCGCCGCTGTCAGCGGTGATGCAGCCGTCGGCGATCAGACGGACATCCGTCGGCAGCTCGTTCGTACCGCCGTGTTCGCCCTGGAACCCGAAGGTGGTCTGCGAGCCGTCGTTGATCTGGCTGTTGTAGTCGACATTGCGGGCCGACACCGACGCGCCGGACTGGACCAGGTCGGTGTTCCAGGAATTGGTGATGCGCTGGCCGTTGGCGAAGGTGAAGGCCACCTCCCAGCCATCGATCGCCTGACCGCTGAAGTTGGAAATCGTGACTTCGGTGACGAAACCGACGTTCCAGTTGCTCTGGAAGCGCATTTCCACCGAGCAGGTCGGGTCGGGTGCGCCGGAATCGCCGCCATCGCCAGAGCCCCCGTCGCCGCCCGAACCACCGTCACCACCATCGGAACCACCGCCGTCCGATCCCCCATCCCCGGAGCCGCCGTCGGAGCCACCATCGCCCGATCCGCCATCACCGCCAGAATCGCCACCTCCGTCGCCGCCACCGGAACCGCCATCACCAACGGAGCCATCACCCGAGCCGCTGGTGTCCTGCGGGAAACCGTCCCAGATGTACTGGGCGATGTCCTCGGCGCAGTCACCAACACAGTTCGAAGGGTTGGTCGACGGCATGTTGACGTCGATTTCGGGAATCAGCGTATCCAGCGAGCCACAGGTCGGGCATTGCGCCGTCGTCATGGCCGGACCGATGCCGCCCTCGCCGCTGTCACCGTGACAGCTCGCGCAAAGCTGCGCGTACTGACGCTTGCCGTTGTCGAGATCCGGGCCTGTGTCGCCGACCGCGCCGCCATCGCCGCCCGTGTCACCACCGGCGTCGCCGCCACCATCCCCCGACCCGTCACCGTTACCGCCGTCACCCGCGGTATCGCCGCCGTTGTCACCCGAGCCATCGCCGGCGTCACCGTTCGGCTCGCCGCTCTCCGTCACCGGATCGGCTTCACCGGAATAGTCACCGGTACAGGCGCCCAGCACGGACAGCAGGCAGGCCAGCAACAGCCAGCGTGTCACGGCCCGCGCGGATGAATGTGAGATCTCGCTACCCCAGATCACGTTTTGCCCCCAGCATGTCGACGCGACGGATGGTGCCGTCCTGATCACGAAAACTTTACTTCAAGCGCTGTGCCAGATCCCCACCGCTGGCCGGTAAGTGCACACCGCCCGCCGATTCGCGCGTGCCGTCAGCCGGCCGAGGCGCGTGCGCCCTTGCGCACGCCTTCGTAGGCACGCACGTCGATCCGACCCTGATGACGCGCGGCCAGCGTCGTCGCCATGAACGCCGCCAGATGCTCCACCGTGGTGTCCGTAGGCAACACATCGACGCGGTTTGACGGCAGTTCCAGCTCGAAGCGGCCCTGCGGTGCGTCGTAACCGAAACGCCGATGGCCAGGCCGTTGTGCCGGCAGCTCATCCTCCGTGGTCGCCAGGAAGCGATCGTTCCAGCGGGCCGCCCAATCCCGTTCCAACGCCATATCGCGACGACCGGCCCGTTCGATGCGCAGACGGGAGCGGTGCCCGTGGGCGATCCGCTGACAATCTCCGTCATGTTTCCGCAATCCGTGGCAGTAGTGGTACCAGGGCCCGTCGATGGACTCGGGCCGCAGAAGAACCCCGATCCCGGTGACATTGCCCGGCAGCTGCGCCTCGATGACCTGGCGAATCGCCGCACCGACCGTGTCCACGTTCACCTGATCGGCGTCGATGGCACAGACCGCCTCGGCTGGGCCCAGCATCTCGACGACCCCGCCGTCGACAAGCCGAAGCTCCACCCGCCCGGCGCCCGGTTCGAGCCGCACGGCTGGGGAACTCGCCGGCACCAGCAACTTGTGATCGACCAGCCCTTCCGCGGCATCCCGGATTTCGCGCTTGACCCGCCCGAAGTCCAGCACCATGCCCTGATCGTCGAGATCCCCCGACAGCTCCAGGTCCAGCAGATAGGTCTCCCCCACCAGACCGCGCCGCGGATCCAGGTAGGCGAAATCAAGATTGGCGAGTTCTTCGACAAACAGCGTGGGCATGGGACGGGGACTGCGAGGGACGTGAAGGACGACGGTCCGCCAAGCGTCGCCCCGGCAGGTGTCGGCGTCAACGCGTTGATACACTACGCGCCCCCTCGACGTCGCTCAGCATTGCCCTCATGTCCGTCACGACCCGCTTCGCCCCGTCCCCCACCGGCTATCTGCACATCGGTGGCGCCCGTACCGCGCTGTATTCCTGGCTTTACGCCCGTCAGAACAGCGGTCGCTTCGTGCTGCGCATCGAGGACACGGACCGCGAACGGTCCACCGAGGAATCGGTGCAGGCCATCCTGGACGGCATGGCCTGGCTGGACCTGAATGCCGACGAGCCCCCCGTCTACCAGACCGCGCGTTTCGACCGCTACAAGGCCTTGACCCAGCAGTTGCTGGACGAAGGTCACGCCTATCACTGTTACTGCACCAAGGACGAGCTGGAGACGATGCGCGAGGAAGCGCGCGCCGCCGGCCGCAAGCCGATGTACGACGGCCGCTGCCGCAGCCGCACCGAGCCTGTCCCGGGCATCGATCCCGTCGTGCGCTTCCGCTCCCCGGATGACGGCGAGACCGCCTTCGACGACATGATCAAGGGCCGCGTCGTGTTCCAGAACCGGGAGCTGGACGACCTGATCATCGCCCGCGGCGACGGCACGCCGACCTACAACTTCACCGTCGTGGTCGACGACTACGAGATGGGCATCACCCACGTGATTCGCGGCGACGACCACGTCAACAACACACCGCGGCAAATCCAGATCCTCCAGGCGCTGGGCGCCACGGTTCCGATCTATGCCCACGTGCCGATGATTCTGGGCGAGGACGGCAAGCGCCTGTCCAAGCGCCATGGCGCGGTCGGCGTGATGAGCTACCGCGACGAGGGTTACCTGCCCGAGGCGCTGCTGAATTATCTGGTTCGGCTGGGCTGGTCGCATGGCGACCAGGAAGTCTTCACCCGCGAGGAAATGCTGGAGCATTTCCGCATCGAACAGGTGCAGAAGGGCGCCGGCGCGTTCAACCCGAGCAAGCTTGCCTGGATCAACCACCAGCACATGCAGACCATGGACCCGGCCAGGGTGCTGGAACACTGGCGGTGGCATCTGGACAAGGCCGGCATCGACACCGGCAACGGACCCGACCCCATCGACGTGATCAAGTCCCAGCGCGAGCGCTGCAAGACACTGGTCGAGATGACGGAAAAGAGCGCGTTCTTCTGGGCGCCGCCGACCGAGTACGTCGACAAGGCGGTCAAGAAGTGGTTTAAGGGCGATGCCCAGGCCGTGCTCGCCGATCTGCTGGAGCGCTTCCAGGCGCTGCCCGAGTGGACCGGCGAAGCGGCTCACGGGGTGGTTCATGCCGTCGTCGAAGCTCGCGAGCTGGGTTTGGGCAAGGTCGCCCAGCCGATCCGCGTGGCCATCTCCGGCGATGCCGTCTCCCCGCCCATCGACGAGACCCTGGCCCTGCTCGGTCGCGAGCAGACGGAAGCCCGCATCGCCCGCGCCATCGAATTCCTGTCGGAGAGAAACGCCGCATGACACGAACCGGATTGACGCTGCTGCTCACCCTGGCGTTCGCCCTGCCCGCGAATGCGGAGCCGACGCTGTCCATCCGCGACGACGTGACCCAGGGCGCCATGGTGCGAGGACAAACCTCCGCCACCGCCACCGTGACCATGAACGGTCGCTCGCTGCCGGTCTCCGAATCCGGCGCCTTCGTGTTCGCCGTGGCGCGCGCCTACGAAGGTGACGTGACGGTCATCGCCACCGACGCCGATGGCAGCAGCGCCTCGCTGAAGCTTCCGGTGACGGATCGCGCCTTTGACGTCCAGCGCATCGACGGCCTACCGCAGGACAAGGTCACGCCGCCGAAGACGAAGGAGGTCCAGGACCGGATCTGGCGCGATGTCACGCAGATTCGCAAGGCGCGTGGCGTCGAGTCCGGGCGCATCGACTTCACCGAGGCCTTCATCTGGCCGGTGGACGGCATCGTCACCGGCGTGTTCGGCAGCCAGCGCATTCTCAACGGCACGCCGAAATCACCGCACAGCGGCCTGGACATCGCCGGCGACACCGGAACACCGGTGAACGCGCCCGCCGGCGGCGTGGTTACGCTGTGGCATCCGGACATGTACTACACCGGCGGCACGTTGGTCGTCGACCACGGCCACGGCATCTCCAGCACCTTCATCCACCTGTCGGACACGCTGGTGAAAGAAGGCGATGTGGTGAAACAGGGCCAGCCCATCGCCAAGGTTGGCGCGACCGGCCGCGCGACCGGTCCTCATCTGCACTGGTCAATGAACTGGGACGAAGTCCGCATCGATCCGCAGTTGTTGCTGCCCGATCGTGACGAGCCCAAGGAAGCGGAATGAGCAGCAAGCAGGGCAGCATTGGCTGGACCGACCTGACCGTCGAGAATGCCGAAGCAGTCAGGGATTTCTACGCGTCCGTCGTCGGCTGGACCGCCGAGCCGGTCAAGGTCGAAGACCACGACGATTTCATGATGACGCCGGCCGGCGGTGACGGCCCGGTCGCCGGCATCTGCCACGCCCTGCCCCCGAACACCGGGCTGCCGGCCCAGTGGCTGATGTACATCCACGTGGATGATGTCGACACCGCGATGCAACGCTGCGAAGCCGCGGGCGGCAGCGTGATCCGCCGACCCACCGGAACCGGGGGTGGGCGTTTCGCGGTCATCCGCGATCCAGCCGGCGCGGTCTGCGCCCTCTATCAGGCGTAAGCGGGCGCTTCGTCCGAAGCCCGGTCCGGTTACTCCAGCCGCGTCTGGTCCTCCACCTCCGGTGGTGGCCCGCCCGGCCGCAGACGAAGAAAACGCGCGAAACGGGGCAGGCCGTTGGCCGTCTCGCCGTTATACCGATAGGTGATCCAGGCGCCCACCGGCGGTGGATTCGCCCGCTCCTCGTCGGTGAACCCGCTGCCGATGGCAAACCGTCGACCGTCCGGCGTGACCACCTCGACCGACCCCATCATGCCCTGCAAGCGTCCCTGCCCCGGGTTGATCGCCACGACCCGAGCCTCGGCGTCCTGATAGGGCTTGAGCTTGAACAGGCCCGCGTTGCGACCCGCCTGATGGGTACGGCCACCGTGGTGCAGAATCAGTCCCTCGCCGCCCCGGGCCAGCACGGCATCCATGGCGGCGTCCAGTTCGGCGTCGTCGGCCACATGGAACTGGCGCACGGCGACCACCCAGGGCTGATCGATGGCGGCGACCACGCGCCGGATCGCCGGAACGCGGGCGTCGAAGTCACCACCGTGCGTCGGCAGATCGAACACGTGATAAGAGACCGCACGCCAGCCCGGGTCCTCGGGCCCCGCGGTTCTCACCAGCGTGGAAACGCTCGAAAAGCGCCCGTAGCCGGCCCACAGCTCACCATCCATCACGGTCTCCGGCCAGCCCTCGGTAAACCAGTCGGGGACGTCAATGGTCGCGCCGCTGCGGGTCAATAGCCGATCGCCGTTCCAGTAGCCGCGCACGCCGTCGAATTTTTCGCTGACCCAGTATCGGGCCAGCTCAAGATCCCCGGGATAGGGATCAGCCAGGGTCACCGGAGGCGGCGAGGCCCCGACCATGCCGCAGACCATCGCCAGCAACGCCACCCCAAGCCGTCGATTGCCGCGCATCGCATCCTCCCGTTCGCCCACCGCCCGTCATCAGCCTAGCGAATCCCGGCCCGGCGATGCACGGAGGACGCCGCCCCGATGTCACTGGCATGCAACGTCATCACCGCAGACTTGTCCGGATCAACTCTGTGCTTCGGCGAGTCCTGTTCGCCATCGGGGAAACAACGTGATGGGCGTGCCGTTCCAATCAATACGCCGGCTGCGCGCGGGCCTGGCGCTACTGTTTACCGTCGCCCTGCTCGGGGCATGTGGCTCGGACAGTTCCGGTGGCCCGGCAACGGCCACCCAGGAGATTGCGCCCAGCATCCCGCAGCTCGACAGCTGGTCCTTCGGTGTCATGGGCGATACGCAGTGGAAGGCCGGCAACGACGGCAAGAACCCCAACGGCGTGGGTACCGACATCATCAGCCAGGTCGATGCCCGCTTCATCGAACACGGCGTGGACCTGGTGATCCCGGTCGGCGATCTCACCGAAGACGGCAATCCCGTGGACCTGGACACGCGCGCACTGTTCGCGCAGCCCCTCTACAACGCCGGCGTCGGGTTCTATCCGCTGCGTGGCAACCATGACAAGTTCGCCGACTCCGCCACCGAGTTCGTGCGCGTGTTCCCGCAGACCCGCGATGGTGTTCAGAACATGTCGCCGGCGGATGTGCTCGACCTGCCGGGCAACGACTGGTCGGTCCGTCTTGCGGTGACGCTGCTCGGCGCGAACGTGGACAAGTCCGGCGAGGCGTTCACGGTTGGCCGAAACTTCTCCGCACCCATGTCGTCGCTGGAAGGACTGAGTTACGCCTTCGAGCACAACAACGCCACCTTCGTGCTGCTCGACCGCTACACGCTGGCCGACGGCAACAACGCCACCATCGAATCACAGCTTCCCTGGATCGAAGACAGGCTGGCCGGACGCCCCGCCGACACGCATGCATTCGTACTGACCCATCAGCCTCTGATCGGCGAAAAGCACGCCGGCGGCCTGATGGGCGAAAGCGGCCTCGACGTGGAAGACGCGTTCATCACCAGCCTGTGGCGCAACAACGTGCTCTACCTGATCACCGGGCATGACCACATGCACGATGTCACCC